>JBAZQN010000008.1 GCA_041645165.1 Patescibacteria group bacterium
CGCTCCTCTTGGGTAAACTGATGGTGGGACGCCATAGGTGGTTAGGTTAATGGTAAATGAGTGTTTCTCATTATACCTAACCCTAGGCGTCTTTTTGCATTTTATGCACTTGCGGTTAGAATACACCACATTTAAGTTGACATATATTATATTCGTACTATACTATATCTGATATATTAACTCAGATTTAATTACATATGATGTTTTCTACACGCTCTGAATATGCATTGCGGGCGGTAATTGAGCTTGCGAGGCACTGGAAAGAAAATAACGCCGTATCGGTGCATACTATCGCTGAAACAACCGGCATACCCTATCAATATCTTGAGCAGCTCATTCATCCGCTCCGTAAGGCGCATATTGTCACAGCGCAGAGGGGAGTGAAAGGCGGCTACCGGCTTGCGCGCAATCCGCGCGAGCTTACCGTGCAAGACATACTCCATTGCATGGAATATGATTTTGCGCCGTTTCGGTGTCCCGTGGTGGGCGATTTTAAATGCGCCCGTAACGTGAATTGCACCGCGAAAAAGGTATGGGGCGAGATTGCGCAATCTATTTCCAAAACAACTAAAGCGATCACCATTGCCGCATTATTGTAATTGTATCGGAATTTCAATCTTTTTTACTAAGGAGACCTCCCCTCACGTGTCCCCTCCTTAGTAAGGAGGGGATGGGGTGGTTTCCGTAATTTACAAATAATCTATGAACAAGATATTAGCAATACAAGATTTGCATGTGAGCGTCGATGAGAAAAAAATACTCAAAGGAGTAAATCTTATTATCCATCCTGGCGACATACATGCGCTCATGGGCCCTAATGGCAGCGGCAAGTCTACCCTCGCAAACGCGCTCATGGGACATCCACAGTACCATATCACGCAAGGAAATATTTCGTTAAATGGAGAGGATATTACGCATGCAGCTCCTGAAGTACGCGCCCGGAAAGGACTTTTTATAGCGTTCCAGCACCCGCGGGAGATTGCGGGGCTTCCCCTAGCGCATTTTCTGCGCGAAGCATATATTTCCCGTTTTGGTGAAAAAATATCCGTTGCAAAATTTCGAGAATTGCTCCGCTCTCTCATGAAAGAGCTGGCAATTGATGATAAATTTATTGACCGTCCTTTGAATGATGGGTTTTCCGGCGGTGAAAAGAAAAAAGCGGAAATTCTTCAAATGATCATCCTCCGCCCTTTGTATGCGTTTTTGGATGAAACAGATTCAGGGCTCGATATTGACGCACTTAAAATAGTCACGTCAAGTATCAAACATTTTTTTGGCGATGAGACCGCAATTATGATCATTACCCATTATCAGAGGATACTCAAATTCATAGAGCCACATTTTGTGCACATCATGATAAAGGGGGAAATCGTGAAATCAGGCGGCAAGGAACTCGCGCATGAATTAGAACAAACAGGTTTTAAGCATTTAGACCCATGACTTCTCGCACTTTCGTGAATGATAATTATCGTTACGGTTTTTCAATGCCGGAGCGCTACGTATTCAAAACAAGGAAAGGCATTGGGCAGGACGTGGTGGAACAGATATCTCTCCAAAAAAAGGAGCCTGTATGGATGAGAGAGTATCGGCTGAAAAGTTTCGCCTATTTTCAAAACCGTCCGCTTCCCACCTGGGGCGCCTCCCTTGAAGGAATTGATTTTAACGCGCTTTATTACTACATTAAGCCTGTTGATGCAAAGGCGCGCACGTGGGAAGATTTGCCTGAAGAAATCAAGAAAACGTATGATGCGATAGGAATACCCGAATCAGAAAAAAAACAACTCGCGGGTGTGACCGCGCAGTATGAATCTGAGGTGGTGTATGGGAGTCTGCTTCAAAGCCTGACCGCGCAAGGAGTCATATTTTGCGATATGGATACAGGGCTCCGTGATTATCCGGATATCGTAAAGCAATATTTCGGCACCATAATACCTGCAAATGACAATAAGTTTGCAGCGCTCAATTCCGCGGTATGGTCAGGAGGCTCGTTTATTTATGTGCCGCCCGGCGTGAAGGTGGAGCTTCCTCTGCAGGCTTACTTTCGGATCAATGCGGCCAATATGGGCCAGTTTGAACGCACGCTCATCATTGCGGATGAGGGGAGTTTTGTGCACTATGTTGAAGGTTGTTTTGCCGCGGGAACGAAAATTTCCACCGACCATGAAAGAAGAAATATCGAGGATATAAAAGCGGGCGATCAGGTTCTCACGCATACCGGAACATACCAAGAAGTATGCCGTGTGCAAAGACGAAATTATACGGGACAATTATATGAAATTGATGTATGGGGCGATTCGAACCAGCGCATTCACATTACCGAAAACCATCCCGTGTTGGTCGTTGACCGGGTACGTTCAAATGAGCGCAATAAATTCTGGACGCTAAAATGGAAGGCGATAAAAGATGTGCGAAAAGGAGATTATCTGACCATTCCCATACCGCAAGGGACTATGAAACGCACCTCAATCACTTTTCCTATAAAAATGAAAGGTGCCAGAAAAGGAACAATCAAAACGTTGAACAAAACGGTTGCACTCACGCCTGAATTTGTCAGGCTCATCGGATACTATTTGGCAGAAGGCTCGGTTGACCGCGGTTTTTACACAAGTTTTTCGTTTAGCATATATGAAACAAACCTTGTACACGACGTCGAATATTGCCTCAAAGAAGTATTCGGCATTCGTAAAACATACAAGCCGGTTCATAAAACAAACCATGGCATATCAGTAGTTGTTTCGAGCGCAGAAGTGTCGCGCATATTTGCATATTTCGGCAAGGGCGCACAGAATAAGAAACTTCCTTCATGGGCAATCATTCTGCCCCATCGTCTCCAACAGCAGTTGATTACCGCGTATTTCCGCGGAGACGGCAATTATTATAATAGAAAAAATAAGCATGGACAGAAGGAAATCTGTCGATTCAGCACTATTTCGGAAACGTTGGCATATCAGGTTCGCGATATTTTGCTGCGTCTTGGCATTGTTGCTACAATAAACGCTCGAAAGCGCGCGCATGAGCAAGGGCGGCATACTATGTATACCGTCGGCATAGGAGGTGCATATCTGAAACAGTTTGGGGAAATAGTGGGCTTGCCGCTCAGCTGCTTCATGTACGGTAAAAATCGCGCCAGTCTCTTCGGCAACAATGAGCTCTATGCATTCGTCCCCGTAAAAAATATTAAGAGGAGAATCGTTAGGAAATTTCCTGTTTTTAATTTTAGCGTAAAAAATTTCGAGAGCTATGCTGCAAGCGGCATTGTAGTACATAATTGCACCGCGCCAATTTATACCGCCGACTCCCTTCACGCCGCAGTCGTAGAAATCATCGTCAAGCCTCACGCGCGCGTGCGCTACACCACGATACAAAATTGGAGTAATAATGTGTATAACCTGGTTACCAAGCGGATGCGTGTTGAAGAAAATGCCGTGGGTGAATGGCTCGACTGCAATTTAGGATCAAAGGTTACTATGAAATACCCCAGCTGCTTCCTTGTAGGGCCGCATGCCCACGGGGAAATACTCTCGCTCGCAGTCGCGGGAGAGGCGCAGCATCAGGATGCGGGGGGAAAAATGATCCATTGTGCGCCTGACACCACCAGCACGATCATATCAAAATCAGTGAGCCAATCTGGCGGCAGAACTTCGTACCGGGGACTGGTGAGGATTAAAAAGGGCGCATTGCGCGCACGGTCGAAGGTGGTTTGCGACGCGCTAATTGTTGATGAGCGTTCCAGGTCCGATACGTACCCTAATATGGTTATTGATGAACGCGAGGTAACCGTCGAGCACGAGGCAAGCGTGTCTAAAATAGGTGAAGAGCAATTGTTTTACCTTCAATCGCGCGGTCTTGACAAGACGGCCGCGGAAGCCATGATTGTCAACGGCTTTATTGAACCTGTGGTAAAAGAGCTCCCCATGGAGTACGCCGTTGAGATGAATCGCCTTATTGCGCAGCAAATGGACGGGTCTGTAGGATAATCCAGTGAGCAGAGAATTATCCCTATGACCTAGGTGACATAAGGGCGTTTAAAAAAATAACATTTCACTTGTCCCATAGGTTTGTCCTTATTTTGTTGACGTACGGCGTAGATGGCGGGATATGTTATTTTTTTACGGCACCTAAGCGCATATAGGCATATTATCTTCGGGAATGCTATGGCTAAATGGCTACACTGTTATATTGTTACTGTGATTGTATGAACCAGGCATTAACATATATTCATCTTACAGAAATTCAAGATGAGCTCACTATTACTGTGCCAGCATATAACAGGGCATATATTCTTATTTATGGCTTTTGCGATGGTATAAAAAAATTAAGAGTAAATGTGGCGCATGAGGGGGCATACGCATGCATCCTAGGCATGATAATTGGGCTACGCGGCACTTGCGGCATTTCCACTTTCCAGAATCATAGCGCACCGCATACCACCAGCGATCTTTTGGTAAAAACCATATTATTGGATAATGCCGCGTTTAATTATGAAGGGACAATACGCATTGAAAAAGCTGCACAAGGGTCGAATGCGTATCAAAGAAATGAAAATATAATGATCAGCCCTTCCGCGCGCGTAACTACGCGGCCGTATTTGGAAATTTTGGCTAATGACGTGCGTTGCACCCATGGCGCGACGGTCGGCACTTTTGGAGAGGAAGAATATTTTTATCTGGGATCAAGGGGTATTGCGCAGAGGCAAGCCACTTTACTTCTGGCGCAAGGATTTCTGCAAAGTATCATACAGAAGATACCCGAAGAGCTTATTACTGATCGCATGAAAACGATAATTAAAGAGCAATTAGCCGTCTTTCAGTATGCCCCGTAATACAACATCCAAGAGGGAAGCAAGACCTAAATTTATTGAGAGGTGATTATGGGGGTGTATAAAGATGTCATGTAAGAATGGTTTAAAGCAGGCTTCCCTAACCGATCGCCACACCCACGATAAACCTTGATATGCATTATTCTATGCCAGTCGCATTCATTTACCATAATCATCTAACGTCCTCCGTGTGTGGCGTTGGATGTTGATATACGGGGTATGAATAATATACTGAGTGATTTTCCGATATTAAAACGCACCGTCCATGGGAAACGGCTCGTGTATCTGGATAATGCCGCGAGCACCCAAAAACCTCACGCCGTTATTGATGCGCTTAGCTTTTTTTACGAACATACAAACGCGAACATCCATCGCGGTATCCACACCTTGGCGGAGGAAGCGACCAGGCAATATGAAAAAACAAGGGATGAGGTGGCGCAGTTTTTTGGCGCTTCCAGCCGCGATGAAATTATTTTTACCAGAAATACCACGGAAGCGCTCAATCTAATAGCGTTTGCGTATGGGCGCACATTCTTGAAGTCGGGTGACGAGATAATTGTGTCTATTGCGGAGCATCATGCCAATTTTGTCCCATGGCAGCAATTAGCGCACGAAACTGGCGCAGTCGTGAAAGTGATTGATATTGATAAGGAAGGGAGGTTATGCATCCATAGCACGAAGAACAAGGAACAAGGAACAAGGAACAAGAGAGAAGTCGAAATCGGTTGTTTAGAATCGTTAATAACAAATCGTACGCGCCTTATCGCGCTTTCGCACGCGTCGAACGTTCTGGGGACGCTCCATGATATTGCGGCCGTGGTGGCGCTTGCAAGGCCTCGCGGCATTATCGTTGCCGTGGATGGCGCGCAAGCAGCGCCTCATATGGAAATAAACGTTAAAAAGCTGGGTGTGGATTTTTATGCCTGCTCTTCGCATAAAATGCTCGGGCCCTTAGGTGTCGGCGTATTATATGGGCGGAGGGAAATATTGAAGAAATGCCCGCCGTTCCTTACTGGCGGTAATATGATTAAACGAGTAACTCTTGAAAAAACCGAATGGAATGATCTGCCGTGGAAATTTGAGGCGGGAACCCCGGATATCGCGGGTGTAGTCGCTTTTGGGGCCGCATTGGAATATATCCGCAAGGTGGGATGGGGGGTCATTGTCCAACATGAGCAGGAATTAGGCGCATACGCGCTCGCACAACTCACACGGCTGCCCGGTCTTACGCTTTATGGCCCGCATTCAATGGAACAGCGGTTTGCAGTATTCTCTTTCAATCTTAAGGATATACATGCGCATGACCTAGCCACCATCCTCGACGAGGAAGGCATAGCGATACGTTCAGGGTCACATTGCGCGCATCCCTTGATGGAACGCTTGGGTACTGGTGCGGTGGCACGGGCTAGTTTTTATATTTATAATACTAAAGAAGACGTTGATGCCCTCATCCTAGGTCTTAAGAAGGCTCAGCAGTTGTTGGGTTGATCATTATTCGTAATTAAATTAATATTTATCAACTTGGACAATAAATATGACAGAAACTAGCAAATTTGAAAAACTTGGAAAATTAAGCCATAGCGACAGGCAAACGGCTCATTTTGATGGAGAGAAAGTTCAACATTATGAAGAAGTGTACGATTACCGCTCTAAAACCTTTAAATGGATGATTGAAATCATTCTACCTTTGTTAAAAAATACTAAATCCATCCTTGATATAGGTACTGGCACTGGTGATTTGGTGAGAGCTATTAAGACAGAAGGTACTGTTACCGGTTTAGATATTTCTAATGATATGCTAAAAGTAGCAAAAGAAAAAAATCAAGATGGATGTTTTGTGCAAGGAGATGCTTATAAATTACCTTTTAATGATAAAACATATGATGCGGTAACCTATAAATATGCCTTGCACCACCTTGATCAGCCCATCAAGGCTCTTACCGAGGCGTTTAGAGTATTAAAAGATAATGGCTGCATTATTATTGCTGATGTAGCGTCATTTAAAGAGGAAGTCAATCATTTAATTTTTAACAAATTAAATAGCCTTAGAGAACCAGCAAATTATGAATATCGAACCATTAAAACTATTGAACAATTATTAAAAGTAGTTAGCTTTAATAATGTAACGGTTGTGCAAAAAGATTTTGATTTAGTATTGGAAGATTGGCTTAATAATTTTTATAATCCTCAAGATACTATCAATCTGGTTTTGAATTCATCAGATTCCTTTAAAAATTCAATAAAATTGAAAGAATTAAAAGATGGGAAGCATCAAATTACATTATCCTCTTTTATTATTAATGCAGTAAAATAAATAATTATATTTTGTATATTTGGATGTTTGTAGTCTATTAGAAATTACTCAACTTTTAGTATGGCCTCATTATATCGTGAAGAAATTCTGGACCATTATAAGCATCCTCGCAATTTTGGCGTGCTTGATAATCCAACCGTGACAGTTGATGAAGACAATAGTACCTGCGGTGATCAAATGAAGATCGCGCTAAAGGTACATAATGGAGTGTTGGCTGGAATCCTCTGGTCAGGCAGCGGCTGTGCGCTTTCTATGGCGGGGGCTTCAATGCTCTCAGAGTATATTAAGGGTAAAAAAATGTATGATATTGAATCAATCACTGAATCTGATATACTGCAAATGATGGGCGGAACCATTACGCAAGGGAGGATTAATTGCGCGCTTCTGTGTTTGAGGACACTTCAGAAAGGATTAAAGGTATTGCGCATAAAGCAATCGCAAAAATCTTCGCCTGTGGTGGTCAATAAAGAAATGAATATTAGCGAACTTGTTGCGCGATGGCCCGAGACTCGCATGGTCCTTTCTGAGTATAATTTGCATTGCGTTGGATGCCATGCCTCATCTTTCGACACTCTCGAGGCAGGCGCGAAAGTGCATGGGATGAGTGAGGATGAAATTAATCAAATGATGGATGATCTTAATCTAATTATTTCCGATAAAAAACAATAATATGTCTCCTATAGGAAAAATTGTGGTGGAGCGCGAACTCTGCATCGGTGCGGCGTCATGCGTCGCCATCGCGCCAGGGGTATTTGAGCTCGATAAGGATAATATCGCCATCATCAAAGATGCGAAGGGCGGCGATGATACGACTATAATGGCGGCGGCAGAATCCTGTCCCACAAAGGCAATATTCATTTACGATATTGATGGGAAACAGGTATATCCGTAATAAGGTAAATGTAACAATAAAACCCCCTCACGGGGGTTTTTACGTATATGGTATTTTATAATGGCATAAACGGGTCACGGAGTTCTGATTCATTTACTTTGTCGTGGACGGTCAATTTGAGGAGACGCTCTTTGATAAGCGTATCCCATAATTTCATATTGAGTCGTTCCCGGGCAACGGTCCTTTCGAGTTGCTCCACAGTTTCAACTTGAGCGATAGTAAGATAAAAATTTTTATACAAAAATATCAATGTAACAACTACAATAATCACCACTATACTAAGATAAGTTATGGGTGCAATGCGCAATATAAGTAAGGAGGGTTTATGGAGGGGCATAACGATTTAAGGTTAAAGCGATGAAGGGCGCCAATAGGTGGCAGCAGTAAGGGAAATTTTTAATAACGGTGCGGTGGGTAAAGAGTTGTCATCGGAAGGGAAATTAATATATGAACTGCGGGATGCATTTGCGAGGTAGATAGTAAGAACATTCACATAAGGGTGCATTGCTTCTAATTCATGCAGATATGCAATAAATTGCGCATAGGTGCCTTCTATATCAAGTCTTAGCAATACTCTTCGTGAGAGAGGTTCAGGGTCTTCTATATCAAGTCTTAGCAATACTCTTCGTGAGAGAGGTTCAGGGGGAGATTCTTCTGTAGAAACGTTTTGCGCGGTATCGAGATTTATTATTTGCTGCACGCCTACTTCAGTTGCCGCTGCTTCAAGCGCGGTAATAAATTCAAGCTCGTTACCTAAGGTAAGGAAAGAGGAGGCTACGAGAGGGATATCCTTTTTTACATTTTCGTATTCAGTCGAGCTTGTGCGAATATTTTGGCCGCGTTGATAAAGCATTTCCAACGCTTGCCGTTGAGTATGAATGCGTTCATTTAAATTTCGAATATCACGAATGGCAGGAACTATTACTAATATGCCAATAATCGCGGCCATAAGCGCGCTTGTCACGATAATAATTATGGGGCGTAAATGGAGCATACTCAGTATATCAACCCAGCAGGAGAGCAAAGCACCCTACTGGGCTTTGCACCCAACACTGATAAGTGGAATAAATGGTGGTAAGTTTCAATTTAATCATGGATGCGGAGCGACTGATAAGGAGCGGTATAACTGGGCATATAAATTACTCTAAAGAGGAATTCTGGAGGCGGTTTGTAAGGGATTCGGGATTAATTGTCACAGAAAATTTAAATTTAATATTTTCTTTAAGTAATAAATTTGAAAGCGGGAATTGAATTTCCTTAATAAGGGAAGAAGCTTCGAGATTTGCTTTAAATTTAAGAAGGTCATCACGTGTTTTGCTCTTACCATCTATTTGGAGGATACGTTCGTTTCTTTGCAGATCCATAGTCACTATTTGGTTACCGCGAGGAACGAGTGAAGAAAAAGAAGCAAGCCAGTGAGACCACTCGGTATATTCTTGAGACATGTATTCATTACTGTTTAGCTCGTCGTTTAACTCCCTAATCGCTTGCATGATTGGTTGGTTATTGCTGGCGATCACATTTGTCCTTTTCGCGGTTTCATTGAGATCATTAGAGAGAATAGATTTGCTTATAGAAAGAAGCATGCCAATCACTGCCACTACGATGAGGGTAATGGCGGTAATATCTTTAAGCAGCAAAAAAACATATTCCTTGAATAATTGTTGCCGGTGCGGTTGGTCGAGAAGATTAAGGGTTATCATAAATTAAAAGCGCATTAAAATTTTTCTGCATTATTCCGCAAACCCAGGCCTATCGCGGTCGCGTACGAAAGTGCTTCATGTTTGGGAAAGCTTGAAGACTTGGAAGCAGCGTTAATATTCACAAGAGGGTTGCCTAATGCCACGGGTAGAGATAACTGTGTTCCTAAAAATGTTTCAGCCCCCGTTAATTTTGCTCCCCCGCCCGTGAGTAAAATTTTTTGCACCTTATTGCCACGGGGAAAGTGCGTCTCGTAAAAATGGAGCGCGCGTTCTATTTCTACCGCGCAATTGGTGAGCATGCCTTCGAGTACTCCCGCGACAACCCCTTTGCCTTTTTTCGCATCAAGCCCACAGATATGTTTAGCCCGTTCTGCTTCTTCAGAGGTGAGTTTTAATCGGTCCGCGATGCGTTGAGTTGCCTCAACCCCTGAAAGCGCAACGCTGGAAGTAAATTGAATCGCATTCCAGTCTACCATGATAAGGCTCGTGTGTGTCGCTCCGAGATCAACAATCAGTTGTGCTGCGGGAACGGGCGCGGTGGCAGGTACCGATTCTCTCGTATGGCGGTAAAAACGGAATAGTTTCTGTACGAACTTATTACTAGTCTTTAATTGATTATCACGAGTGAGCGGTGTTATCGCTCTTAATATGGCCTCGGCCTCAATTTCAAAGGCGATAGGTTTAAGTGAAAGTTCATTAAAAAGGGCAGTGTACGAATACACAATCACTTTAGGAACAGCTCCCACGAGAACTAATTTATGATCTTTGAATTCTTTAACTACTTGCCAGTCAATAATAAGTTCATCAAGCGGCAGCGGGATGTGATTTGGCAATTCATTTTCTACGCCGTTTGCGATATCAGCTTGCTCGTTTTCCAACTCAATAACTTTGATAAACGTTTTCGATTCAGGAAGGGAGGCCACGACATAGGGAGTGGTGAGGGTAGTGGATACTTTGTTGAGTATTTCGTGCAATGCACTACGCACTTGTTCTTGCTGTACAATTTCACCTTCCACTATAGCGCCTTGAGGAAAATCACATGATGCCCAGGAAGAAATTTCCCGTTCATTCCGAATATTATTTTTTATGCACACCAATTTCGCAGATAAGTCAGAAATATCAAGCCCAAATGATTGGAGTAGAGAGGTGAACATATTTAATTGAAAATTCCAAATCCTCACCGCTCAGGCGGGATCCCGCATACCTTAGAAAAAAGAATAAATGAGCGGGACAATTTCCAATGACCAATTAAATCCCAATCCCAAAAATCCCAATACATTTGGTCATTCATGTTTTTTGAGTATTGATTGGTCATTGGGGTTTGGACATTGGTCATTTGATATTTGGATTTCTCACTTAACTTCTTCCCATGAGAGTAAGGTGTATTGGTCGGAGGTTAATGGAAATGAGGGGGGCGGCGCATAAAGGAGGCTTGCATCATAGGTGATATTCCTCGTTTGATAGCCAGTGCCATCGGTATACGCAAAGCCATACCTTTGATTGGTTGCGAGCATGCCCCAAAGGGTTATTACTGACCGTATATAGGACGATCCGCACGTTATCCAATAATAGTATCGCCCAATTCTGCCATTCTTGGCAACTAACGCGGCATCAATCCGTAAATCATTTTCACTCGCCAATCCCACATTTACATTATTTTGCGCAATGAGACCCAAAACCGCAGATCCGTCGTACGCGCCGTAAATAAGGTCATTATTAATGGTGATGCTCGTATTAGTGGAAGGATTTTCTGGAAATTTTCCCGAAGCAATAGTAAGCCGCGCACTCGATATTTGCCCGTCAACCCAAATATGATCTTCAAAAAAAAGCACATTCGCGGAAGGAAACGGATACGTGCCAAGGGTTGTCTGCGCGCTGCCGCCTGTGCCAATACTCCAAGTGCCCCAGCCTGATTGGCTTAATTGGTTCGTGCACCATCTTGGAGGGGGTTGGAGAGAATTTACGCGCTTTAAAATGAAAGTGTCATTTGATTGCAAAGTGATGTGGTATCCCAAGGCGCCAGAGCTTGAGTAATAACCATTACTCGCTTGCGCTTGTGCCTTTATATCCGCTAAATCATTAATCATTCCCGTAAAGTCAACTGCGGGAACGGGGAATTGGCGCCCTGCCATAAATATATCAGTCCGGTTCGGCACCGCAGCGGGCGGGAGGGGGTCTGTGGGCGCGTCATGGGTATGTACGCCAAATTCATTCGCGCCGCTGTGGTCTGGGTCATCATAGGAAGTGCGCGCGCTTGTGATGAGGTTATGGGCGAGGCCGTCAAAGCGAATGCCGCCGTTTGAATGCGTTGGCCCAAACACTTCCGTGCCTTCTCCGAAACGCATGTCCGCATTTGCGGCGATGGCAAATTTTGCCAGAGAAGGAATCGCATAGCGTACGCGTATCACGCGTTCCGCATGCGGCGCTTCGAGCGTAACGCCGCTTGATTCTACGTTCACCATGGTTGAACCGGTAGGGGGAGGGGTAATAGTGAGGGTAAAGGTGCCGATTTGCTCGCCCGCCCGATTGTTGAATGTATGGACATAAGGTCCTGTAGAGCCGGTACCGTCCTGAAAATCATTTGGCGCGTGGGCAAGGTGCCAGCGATAATAGTCAACTCCCGCTTCTGCGATTTCAAACGCCATTTCTTTCAAACTTCTTTGCCTTGCGAGGCGGCTTTGGCCTATGGACCACTGCGCTAAACCGCCGATTATGACAATGCCAATGCCCCCAAATACTATAAGGTGGATCAGCAACGCGCCATGAGCGGCTTGTTTTAAAAATTTAATCAAATAAGTGTGCGTATCCTTAACCATATTGTTAAGAGGTCTTATAAATTATCTTTCAGATTTCTAAGGTTTATGCCGCTGCGCGTTTGCAATGCTGCGGGAGGACGAGTGAGGTCTTTGTCAACGATAAGAGTTACTGTGAGAAAACGCACCACGCGCGCATCAACGGGCTGTGAGAGAGGCGCTTCAATCCCGGAATAATTTGTGTTGTAGTAAGAAAATACCGGCGTCGCGCCATTCACGAGGTTGTTAAGAATAGTCGTTATGGTTTCATTTGCGCTCGGATACGTGACAGGGCTGCCCACCGGCTCGATGATGCCGCGCCGCAAGGTCGTTCCCGACACAAAGTAACGTATCCTCTCTATGCCTGTATCACTGTCAACATTGCTGTAAAAGATTAACGACGAATCTAATACTGATTCAAGCGGGTAGGCGCCGTTGCCCGCGGTGGCGGCGACTCTGGCTTCTGCAATAATTTTTTCAATTGCCTGCCTGCTCTCGAATTGCCCTGTCAATTGATTATTTAAAGTAGTATTAAATCTGAAAATATTCCCCTGAAATAGGCCAACCGCTAGAATTATTAACCCTAATATCGCGATTGCGATAACAGTCTCCAGCAGGGAAAATCCCTGATATCTGCACGAATAGAATCGTCTCACATAGCGAAGCATAAAGTGCGTAATGTTTTAGGGCGACAATATGACTGAATACGCGTTGTTTCCTGTTATGTTGAGGCTGTCAGTAGACGTGGCATACCCATCATGGTTCACCTCCACGGTATAATCATTTGCAGTGAGATTGGAAAAAAATGCCTGGCCCGGCGGCACGCAGCCGTTTACAAATGTAATGCCGATATCAGAAACATTCGGCGATACCGTCGGATCAAGAGTGCTTAAGTAAATTTTGTACCTCATATAACGATTATTATTGTGGCTTGCATGCACGGAAGAGATACCCGGCGTATAAAAGCTGGATGAGGTGCCATCAGGGCCCGAGAAGCTCCATGTCGTATTGTCATTATTCGAGGCAAGCTGCATGCGCACGCTGTTAGCGCCTGTTTGAGGCAATTGGTCTGTAGGTTTCCAAAAGACTGACACATAATTAGTGCCGTTTCCAGTGTCTAGTGTTGATGAAATGAGTGTTCCGTTTGATTGGTAATTGCTTCCGCTGTGCGCAAGGAACAGATCGCCCGGCGTGGTAGTGGCATCAATACCGCCGTCATTATCATAATAACGGGTTTCGTCGGTAAACTGTTCCTGGCTCCCGCCTCCTGACCAATCGGTTTGCCATGCATAGCCGCGATTCGTTATTAAAGTAAGGTCGTAACCGCTGCGGGAAATATGCACTTGGCTATCAAGCAATGGTAGTTGCGTAGCGTTGTCGAGCACCGTGACGAGCAGCGAGTAAGAGGTATGGCTTTTGAGTACTAGCGTGATAGGCAATACGGCATCAGGCGATACTATAACTGGCGATAAAGGGATGGAGCCGGCAAGATCATACCCTGTGTCGGTTAAGGTAAAAGTATACGTATCCCATTCAAGATTGGTCAGTTCGCGCACGCCATTGCCGTCAGTAAAAAAATTTTCAGAATATTTCAGCAATGTTGGGTTGGTGCCTATAAGTTTTGTCCCCTCGCTATGCAAATCGACAAAAGTAAGAGGATTGCAGAGTTGGTTTGTGGTCGTAAGGTGGATCGTGCTCACCTTATCAATCGAAAAGCTTACCTGCGTTACTTGTTGAGTAAGCACGGAAGCGTGCGGCTTTACCGGGTTTGGATTGCCAGGCGCTTCAGGCAGATATGTTTGTTCTGTCGAATACCCGTCTTTGGTGGCCCTGATGGCATACGATTCGTCTGAAGGCGGCACGTCAATGAGTTGCAATAACCCCTCGTTATTCGTCACATCATCAATCGCTATGGAAGGCGATACGATAGAATTTTCGACATGCACGGACGCTTGGGGCACGGCATGTCCGTTTGCGTCAAAAACGCGAATAAAAAGTGATCCGTTATTGGTCGAGACTTCTAAATTTTTTGGGGAAATGGTTGTGGTGAAGACGAGGGGAGGGTTTCCCGTGCATGAGGCACAACTGACAGAAATTTCAACCAGCTTGTAATCAGCGGGGGCAGTATCATTGGGAGTCCCGCCGATTGTTCCGTCAAAAGGATCATCCACATTGCGGATCGTGGTATTCACGTTAAAAGAAATGCCATCACGCAGCAATGTCTGGGTTTGCGGTAAGGAACCGGCAGGGATTCCGCCGGAAGTGCCTACCGATGCGTAGGGTAAATTACGTATAATCTCTATTTGTTCATTCACGAGCGCGGTTGCCGCAACTCGCGCGCGTGAGGCATGGATTAATTTGGTTGTTTGCGTGACGACTGAATAGATGCCAATCGCGATGAGAGTGAATACTGCCACGCCGACTATAGTTTCGATAAGAGTAAAGCCGTTCTTTTTTTTCACTGTTGAAATTTTCAAATTACAATTTCTAATTTTCAAATAATTTTCAATGTCCCAATTTTCAAACATCTGCGGCTTATGAAATTGTGACATTGATTGAAAATTGAAAATTGAAAATTGATAATTTTGATTCATATCGTCTGGGTGAGTGAATACATCGGCATGATGATAGCGACAGCCATAGCACCCACACCCGCGCCAAGGATTAAAATCAGCAGCGGTTCTATGATGGAAGGGAGGTTTTTCATTATCTGATCAACTTCCTCTTCATAAAAAAGCGCAAGTTGGGAAAGGACATTGTCAAGTGCTCCTGATTCTTCACCCACGCGCGTGAGCTGGCTGACCACCGGCGGGAAAAGGTGGGGATATGATGAAAACACCACATGTACCGGTGATCCTTTTTTGAGGCGTTCTGCAAGATCAAGCAGTGCTTCGCGGTAATAGATATTTTTTATTGTGCGGGACGTAATTATTGACGCCTGTACGATGGGAATGTCTGTCGTGAGGAGCGATGAAAAGGTACGGCTTATGCGAGCTAAGTTTACTTTATGGATGATAGGACCGAAAATGGGCAAACGAAGTAACAATGTATGTAGTATATGTGTACCTAAAGCAGTTTTAGCAAAAGCACGGAAGGCGACAATAAGCAACACCAATCCAATAAGTACAAAGGGACCATTTTTCGTAGTGAAGTTACTCGTGGCGATAAGAATTCTGGTAGGGAGCGGCAGCGTCGCTTTAAATTCTGCAAAAACACTTATAAGTCTCGGGATCACAAATATCATCATGGCAGTTCCAATGCCGATCATGGCAATTATGACAATAGAAGGGTAGAGCATGGCGCCGCGCACCTTGGAGATAAGTTCGTGGTCTTTTTTCATCTGTTCGGTTACGTGCTGCAGCACTTCGTCGAGTTTTCCTGAAAGTTCTCCGCTCTCAATCATGCTGACAGTAAGATCAGGAAAAACTGAAGGATGCATCGAGAGTGCCCGTGCGAATGGCGTTCCTTTCTCTACTTGTTCGTAAATGTTGTGTATTACATAATGGAATCGTTTATGCGTAGATTGATCTGCAAGGGTCCGCAATGCCATAGCAAGAGAGAGGCCTGCCTTCACCATTACCTGGAGATTTTGTATGAAAAAGATTTTTTCTGTAAGTGAAATCGGATGATGGCGGCTTATCCACGATAAAGTGTTTTGGGGAGTTTTGTTGTAATTTTGTTCTGGCATGGCGCGTCAAAATTAACAATATCAATCTTTGGCAACACGGAGAAGCTCCTCGATGGTAGTGATGCCTTGCTTTGCCTTAATAAACCCGTCTTGGAACATGGTGTACATGCCTTCTTTTTTTGCGCATGCGTTTATTTCTTCAGCAGATGCCCGTTTTAAAATAAGCTCAGTGATCGCAGGTGTTATGGAGAGAACCTCATAAATGCCTATACGCCCTTTATACCCTTCCTGGTTGCATTGTTTACAGCCCTTTCCTTTCCAGAATTCCAGCGATTCGAATCGGGTTTTAGGGGAATCAACCAATTTTTCTTTTGCAAATATTTCAATTATCGCGGAAAGGTCAAATTGGTTATTTAATTCTTGCACCGTATTGCGATCGAGTTTTATCGGTTGTTTGCAATTTTGACAAATTTTACGCGTAAGCCGCTGCGCGAGCACCAGATTAACAGTTGAGGTAATGAGGAAAGAAGCGACTTGCATATCCTGCAGTCGTGGAAACGCGGTGGCGGCGTCGTTCGTGTGGAGTGTAGAGAGCACTAAGTGTCCTGTCATAGCTGCATTTACCGCTATATCTGCAGTTTCTGAATCTCGTATTTCACCGACCATGATGACATTGGGATCTTGGCGCAAAAAAGACCTTAATCCTGCAGCGAAGGTATAGCCTATTTTCGGGTTTACCTGGCTCTGGTTCACTCTAGGCATCCGATATTCTATGGGGTCTTCAATGGTAGTGATATTTACATTTGGCGTATTTATAATATTGAGAATGGTATAGAGTGTTGTCGTTTTTCCGGAACCGGTAGGGCCGGTTATTAATATCATCCCATGGGGTTTGGTGATGTTGAATTTGATTTTATCAAGAGATTTTCCGTAAAACCCGAGCTGTTCGAGCGTGAGTATCTGTGCGGATTCGTTTAAGAGCCGCAATACTATTTTTTCACCGTCAAACACGGGAATGACCGAGACACGGAATGAAATACGGTATTCATTGGTGCTTATTTTGAATCTGCCATCCTGCGGCATTCGGTGTTCGTCGAGTTTTAAATTAGCAAGAATTTTTATGCGCGCGACTATGCCTGATTGGGTTTTTTTTGGCAATGTCATGACATCGCGCAATATGCCGTCTACGCGATATCTGACTACCACTTCTTTTTCTGTGGGTTCAATATGGATATCAGATGCGCCTTCAAAAATGGCATATTCGAGCAGGGTATCCACAATGCGAATGATGGGAAGGTCCTGCGCGAGCTCTTTTAGTTTTTCGTGATCTTCATCATTTATTACTTCAGCTTTTGTGATTTCCTCAAATTCAGCCTTTAATGATTTATGGTATTGTTTCAGTATTTCGTGTATGTCGGTAGGCGTGGTGATGTATATTTCAATATCCAGCCCTGTGCGTTTTTTTATAAATTCAAAAGTTTGAAGATCGTCGGGGTCAAGGGTCGCCACTTTCAATGCGGTATCCGTGCGGTTGAACGCGACAATGAGATGGGAAGAAGCAATCGGTTCAGGAATGAGATTAAGAATATCTTTTCGGATATTGAGCGCGTTGAGCTTCACATAAGGATATCCTAAAAGTTCTGCCTGAATTTCAGCCAGCTGATCCTCGGTGATCAATTTTTTTTCAAGCAAAACCTGCTCTAACTGCTTATGGGATGATTCTGCCTCCTTTAATGCCGCATCCAGTTCTTTTTTTGAAGCAATTTTTCCCTTTATTATCGCTTCAAAGAGATTTTTAGATTGAGAGAGGGGCATGGGTTTGGTATAGACGTTATGTTGTATATATTATACCATAGAATATGACGTTGCGCATGAGATGCTAGTAAAACTCCCATTTATGCCACTTTTCCCCTCATTACGAAAGGATTTATACCACCGGCTTCCATGGGTTATATGGAATGTGGCGATTTCGTTTGTTTTAAATGCGGCAACCTGGGTCTATGTGTATTTTACCATTGAGCCATCGGTAGATCCGATCCCGCTGCATATCACCGTGTATTTCGGAATAGATTTTATAGGCCCTTTTTGGTATTTTTACCTGCTTGCGGCATCAGGCACCCTCATGACCATATTCAATGGCGGTGTGGGAAGGATGCTTTATCGCGATGAGCCAAGGCTTGCTGCGGCATTACTTACGTTCACAACGGTAATGAATGCGTTTTTGTGCGCCATCACGGTTTACCTTTCAACATTTGTGTTATGAGCGATCATGAGCCGTATCATTATTTTAATGAAATTTCGATTGGCCACGACTCAAGCGTTATGATAGGGCGCAAATATGAGGAAGGTTATGTTTTTACGAGACGGGGGCCGCACATTATGCGACAGGTGCGCTCGGTAAGAGTTTCCATAGGCTCCTTTCAATTATCAAGCGAGAATCGTCGGATCTTGAAAAACTATGCTTTCCTTAATCTCCATTATGAAGCACTGCCTTATCCAGGCTATCATTGGACAATTGGAAAAATTGCAGTTGATTTTTATAAAAAGAAAACGGGCTCACGCGCCATGAGCGCCCAGAAAATAAAGACCCTATTCACCTCGCCTCATGAAAGCATGAATGGCGTTTTTATATATCAATGGAAACAAGTAGAACGCCCTCTCGGCTACAGCCTTCTTTTTTCATCTGCGCGTATGCTTCATTATGCGTATCCTTTTTACGACGTGGCACATGCACGCGCATTAACGCTTCCTTCCTTGGGAATGGCAATGATGCTCAAGGCGATCCTTTGGGCGCAAGAAAAAAATATGGACTATGTATATCTGGGAAGTATCCACAATGAACGCTCACTCTATAAATTTCAGTTTAAAGGAGTGGAGTGGTTTAATGGTAAAAAATGGCAGCAGGGGAAACCTGAAAAATCCCAAATCCAAATTTCAAAGTTCAAATAAAATCCAAAATCCCAATGTCAAATTTGATATTGGACATTTGAACTTGAGATTTTATTTGATATTTGGATTTTGACATTGGGATTTAAGCAAATAATGTAGAGAATTTTCGAGAGGATAGTTTTCATGCTTATGATCGCAAAAAGACACATTCATTTTATAGGAATATGCGGCACTGCCATGGCGCCAGTCGCTAAAATGTTTTGGGATTTGGGATGGCGCGTAACTGGTTCTGACAAAGGCATTTATCCCCCTATATCGGATTATTTAAAACAGAATAAGATTGCATATTATGTTGGATTTCATCCTGAGCGGATAGGGAATCCTGATAAGGTAGTGGTGGGGAATTATATCAGCCTTGTAAATCCTGAATTTTCTGCGATAAGGGAGCGCGGTATTCCTTATCAGTCCTACCCTGAGGCATTACGGGAATACGTAATAAAATCAAACTCAATCGTGGTTGCGGGAAGTTTTGGAAAAACCACCACGACCGCACTTCTTGCGTGGATTTGGGAATGCGCGGGGAGACGCCCTTCATTCATGGCAGGCGGAATGATGCGCAATTTTCCTAATAGCGTGCGATCAAATGATTCGTTATGGAGCATTGTAGAAGGTGACGAGTATCCGGCATGCCGATGGAATCCTGTCCCAAAATTTTCATTTTATGACCCGCATTTTTTAGTGTTAACCGGCGTGCAGTGGGATCACGCAGATATCTATACGACAGAAGAATCCTACATTGAAATGTTTAAAAAGTTGGTTGCATCGATGCCTCCCAATGGACTCATCTGCGCGGCTTTGGACCGACCACATATGCGCGATGTTCTCAACAAGGCATCTGCACCGGTGGTATGGTACGGAAGGACTGGGAGCGGTGCAGATTGGAGCACAGAGGTGTTATATCAAAAAAAAGCAACCAAAATGACATTTTACGGACCTTCAAATGAAACAATAGGCCCGGTGAGTGTGCCTCTTTTGGGCAGTATTGCATTCGATCACTTTACCGGTGCAGTAGCGCTTGCGCGTGCTTCCGGCATTGATCAAACTGCCATCATGCAAGCGCTCACCTCGTTCCAGGGAGTATGCAGGCGGCTTGAAGTAAGGGGTGTGGTGAACAAGGTGAGCATAATAGACGACTTCGCCCATTCACCGAGCAAGGCAAAATCTGCTATTGATGCGGTGAAGCAAACATTTAATCGCGGACGCGTCATAGTCGTTTTTGAACCGAACGTAGGGAATCGGCTTCGTTCGTTAGCGCCCTCATATAGAGATGCGTTTAATTCCGCGAATACCGTTATTGTGCCGCGTTTATCAGCAACGAAACACAATGAAAATACAGAGGCAAGGTTGGATGGCGCACAACTTGCGCAAATTATCAGTTCATCGAATACTCATATAGAGGAAGTCGTTTATATCGATGATGATATTCAGGTTGTCCAAAAGCTGCAAAAAATCGCCCAACCGGGCGACTGCATACTTTTTCTCGGCTCGCATGGATTCAGAGGGATGATCGAACAGACACTAGAGTGTCTGTAATGCCAAAGTTCAAATTTCCAATTTCAAATTGACATGTGACATTTGTCCCGCTCCTTGAATTTGGTTATCTAAAGTATGCGGGATCCCGCTGAAGCGGGAAATTTTGAGCTTTGTCATTCCCCGTAGGGGCTATTTCTCCTCTTCCACGATGACCGTAGTAAAATTTCCTTGCGCGTCAATTCCAGTCACTTCTAGTGTCATGCCGCACTGTTCGCATTCAACAACTTCGCCTTTGCTTAAAGCGCCACGCTCATAATCAAGCTCATTTTTGCATTCAGGGCATGTGGTATGGTAATCCATATGAAATATTGTTAAATTGTTACATTGCTGTACTGTTAAGCAATAACAGTGTAGCCATATTACAGTGTATCAATCAATCCAATGAAATTGCAACCCACCCCCCTTCAGAAATGCATTTTTCCTCTCCTCCCGGAAAACTGTATGGGTAGAATAATATATATCAAGCGAGAGGACTTGAATCCTTCCGGTTCCCATAAAGATAGGGCGCTTTTTCCCTATGTCGATAAATTAGTGAAGAAGGGGGAGGAGGCATTTTGCCTAAGCTCTTCGGGCAACTTTGCCGTTTCTGCCGCGTATTATGCGCACCATCATACACAGGTTCAATTCCATCTTTTTCTTCCTCCAACGATTTCCCAAGAAAAAAAAGACAGATTAAACGAATACAAGACTGACAACGTAATTATTCACTGGTCAAAATTGGCAAAAAGCGAAGCAGGTCAATTTAGCCGTAAAACACATATACGTCTATTACGAGGGTCGAAGGACGATTGCTTACTTGAAGGGTACTATGAGTTAGTAAGAGAATTAGTAGAACAGACTAAAGGTAAAGGAGGGAGTGTTTTTATGGCTGTATCTTCAGGAACAATGTTGGTAGGGTTATGGGAGGGATTTCAAAATAATCCAAAATCCAAAATCTCCCGCCATAGCGGGATCTCGCATATCTTAGAGAATCAGATTCAAGGTGCGGGACAAATACCCAATTTTTATATTGTGCAATCGACGAGGGTGCATCCTATCGCGAGTGAGTTTGATAGCGATTTTACGCCAACAAAATCTTCCATAGCATCAGCCATTGTGGATCGCGTCGCAAATCGTAAAGATCAGGTGGTCAACGCGGTTAAAGAAAGCCACGGATCGGGATGGATCGTATCTGATGAAGAAATTACAATTGCGATGAAAAAGTTAGCCGGAGTTCTGCATGAAAACGTGAGTCCGGAAAGCGCCATGTCGCTCGCGGGTTTACAAAAGGCTTGTTCAAAAGGTTTTCATGTAAAGAAACCGATTGTATTAATTTTTACTGGGAAATAGTATGCCCAGTTATACAATATCCAAGAGGGAGGCTCATACCTTTAGATGGGAAATTAATAGATTTCTAAGAATCAGTTTGAGAGCATCGAAAAACGCTTTCATTGCCTCCCTCATCAAACGCCAAACGTGATCTTCAAGCTTTGTTATGAATCAATTCTCCAAGGTCGCATTTATTTCATGGATTTATGCAATGCCAGCCCCGTTTGGCGTTGGATATTGATATTCTGGGTATGGCGTTTTTCTATATTACTCGCGACATTGAGCGCGCAGCAGGATTTTTGGGCATACGTAATGATTATTATGTGATTACCTATCCAAGTCCGCTGGCAGAGGCAATAAAGCACAAATTTAGTAAGCAAATCATTTTAATAAATCAAGTTACAAGCAACAAGAAACAAGTTACAAAATTGAGAGTGCGAAGTACGCTCGCATTGATAAGGAGTGAATATGTGCAGGAAAAGGTTCATGAGTTGCCAGATAAAGAGCAACCGAATATTTTAGTGTTTAAAAATTCTCATCAGATTGAAGAAGAGTGCGAAAAATTAAATTGGAAGCTGCTAAATCCTTCCGCAGAACTTTCTGGGAAGATTGAAAATAAGATTAGTCAATATAGTTGGCTTAGAGAAGAAAAGAGCGCTTCACTTGAGGTATTGACTCCTATAAGCATTATTGGCGAGGTTGGTCAATTTGAATATGAAGATTTAATGCGCCAGTTTGGAAAAGATTTTATTATGCAATATAACATCGGCCATACTGGGTCTGGAACGAAACGTATTATCAATGAACAATTGTGGAAAAATGAGGTTGTAAGGTTTCCCAAACGTATAGTAAAGATTTCGGAGTATATTAAGGGTAGGATGTATACTATCAATGCATGTGTGATAGGGGATAATAATGTAGTATGTGGAGGCACTAGCGAACAGATCACAGGTTTGAAGGAGCTCACAGGCAATCAGCTAGCGACAGTTGGGAATGATTGGAACAGCGTGAGCGAAGAGACGCATAATAAGGTAAAAAAAATTGCCGTGGAAATAGGCAAATATATGATGCAGAACGGATGGAGGGGATTATTTGGCATTGACGTGATCATTGATGCGGCCGCAGACCGGGCATATCTTATAGAAATAAACGCACGGCAGCCGGCATCGGTTAGCTTAGAGTCGCAATTACAAAATGAAAACGACGAAATAAATATTATGGAATGGCATGTAAATACGTTATGTGGTAATAACGCCCCCCAACCCCCTCTTATATTAAGAGGGAGAGATTGGAGAGTTACAGGATCTCAATTATTTTTCCGCAATATTGAAAATCATCCAGTTTCGTTGCAAAATGAATTTTTGCCGGGTCGCTACAAGGCAGACAAACAAGGACATGAGTTTATTGAAAAAGCAACAAGTGTGGCTGAAACGCAAAAAGGTGAAATATTTGCTTTTTCGGTTTCTCAAAATGAAAAGGTAAAACCAGGCGGAGAACTCTTGAGAATACAGTCAAAACAAGGTATAGTTGACACGTTTGGTAAAAATTATCTCGATGTTATGAGAAGTATTCGTAAAGAAATACAGATTGAAATATGATCTTCACATTGCCAGAATTCTGCCAAAATGTAATGAACGCCTATGAATCTCTTGATTTCGGTCTTAGGCGTCATGTGAGGTGTCCTTATTACATGAATGCAGGGGTTCGGAAACGCGCAGCATCTGCGGTCGAATCGGGAAAGGGATCGCCGGAAGAGATTATAAAAGAAGTGAAATCATGCGCGCTGATTAAGAAAATTGATTTAGCCAAACTTTCAGGAAATGAAATTAGGCAATTGATGGTTGACGAACGCATAGGCATTGATTGTTCGGGATTGGTCTCCCATATTCTTGATCCATGGGTAAAGGAAGCATCCCATACCACACTTGGACAGTCATTGCTGCGCACGCAATATTCATTAAAAAGAAAATTATTATTACATTTTCGCCCTTTTCAGAATATTGACGTCACATTGCTTACCTCCCTGGAAAATGCGCATGGTGTTTTGCTCACTGATATTAAGCCTGGCGATTTGATACGCACGCGCGGGGGGAAACACGTGCTTCTTATTTATGAAGTTGAAAAAGACCAAGAGCGTATCATTTCCTTTTCCTTTGTTCATTCAAGCGACCGTTTTGGAGATAACTCGGGAATACAGCGAGGAAAAGTTCTCTTTACGAATTCCAGGGGTGAGCTTCATGAACAACAATGGCAGGAATCATTGCCAGACCAGAAACCTGCGTTAGAAGGTTGGCTTGAAGAAAGAGAAAAAAACGGGATTTTTAGACTGAAATGCGTGGCTTTATGACATCTTTGAATATTATTGTAATAAGTTTAGGTTATCTCATTCTTGCCTGCGTCGTCGCGTTTGCGTGGGCGCCGTTGTTAACCACGATCCTGTACCGTTGGAAAATATTGCGTACAGGCGACCACAGGTTTGCCATCCCGCTTCCCGGACGCCAAGCAAAACACGGGACTCCTATCATGGGAGGATTATTGGTGGTGGTCACCGTGGCGGCGTTAAGCTTCTTATTTAATTGGAACCAGCGTTTCACGTGGGTTCCTATTGGCGTGATGCTTCTCTCTAGCGCGCTGGGAGGCATTGATGACATATTGAATATTTATGGAAGCAAACGGCTCATGCGATCCCTTGAGCATACGATGACTCTCGCGCGCGTCCATCGTGATTGGTGGATGAGATGGTATTACCGCCTTTCCATCCCATGGGTTGCCTATAAGCGTTTCTTTTTTCACATGGGCTCTTATCCGGGGAAGGGGATACAAGCGCATGAAAAAATATTGTTTCAATTCATTGCAGGTGCGATTACTGCATGGTGGATCTACGCAAAGCTTGGTCCTGAATGGAAAGCCATTTGGTTGCCATGGAGCGGAGAGCTTTCATTGGGGATACTTCTCGTTCCCCTCATCATTCTTACGGTTATGGCAACGGCTAATGCGGTTAATATTGCCGATGGGCTTGACGGTTTGGCGGGAGGTACGCTGCTCACTGCGTTTGGCGGCTTGCTTATGCTCTCATGGATACAAGGGAACGTGGCATTCGCCATCCTCAATGCCACGGTGATAGGAAGCCTCTTTACGTATACCTATTTTAATATCAAACCTGCGCGGTTCCAGATGGGTGACGTGGGATCATTGGGCCTTGGTGCGCTGTTGGCAGTTATGAGTATCGCGCAAAACCGCATTGCGGTGCTGCCGTTGTTCGGATTTATTTTTTTTATAGAGCTCGCAAGTGTTATTATCCAATCAATTGGCAAGCGCATTCTCAACAAACGGATATTTATTCTTGCCCCTCTCCATCATCATTTTGAAGCACGCGGCTGGAGCGAAGAAAAAATTGTGATGCGCGCATGGGTGCTGAATGCCATCGCAGTTATGATCGGGATATGGGTAGCGTTACATTGATAAATTCCAAATCCCAATATCCAATTCCCAATAAAGCTCCAAGCCCCAATTTCCAAAATTGATTATTTGACATTTGGATTTTGAAATTGGGATTTATTCACGAAATATGCCTCTCTCCTCAACCGTGCATGCCGTTGATTACAAACTCCTAGGACTTATATTATTACTGACCATTTTTGGCCTCGTGATGCTCGCCTCTGCTTCAAACGTGCTTGGTTTTGAACGTTTTGGCGATACTTACTATTTCACCAAACAGCAGCTTTTACATGTAGGTGTTGGGTTGATCGCGATGCTGGTAAGCATAAAAATTTCACCTGCGCTATGGCAAAAATTGGCTTTCCCCGCATTTGCGGTGACGTTAGTATTGCTCGTATTAGTGTTCATCCCCGGTATTGGCATCACCATAAATAATGCAAAAAGCTGGATCAATGTCGGCGTGAGTACCTTACAGCCGTCAGAAATTGCCAAACTTACGTTTCTCCTCTACATATGCGTCTGGTTTAAAAAACGTAAAACACATCTTACCAGCACGCTCTACGGCCTTTTGCCTTTTTTGACCCTTCTGGGGCTGCTTGCAGGATTGGTGTTCCTGCAACCAGATCCAGGCACGGTAGCAATAATCATTATTATGTCACTCGGAGTATTTTATGGCGCAGGAGCCAAATATACCCATATATTTTCTCTTACAATTATTGCAGTTATGCTTATTGGTTCTGCTATCCTTATTTCACCTTATCGTAAAGACAGGGTTGCGGTGTTTTTAAACCCTGAGAGAGACCCTACCGGCGTTGGGTACCACGTAAATCAATCCATGATTGCGATTGGCTCCGGCGGTTGGTGGGGTTTGGGATTAGGAAAATCTCGCCAAAAATTCAGCTATTTGCCGGAATCAGCAGGCGACTCGATTTTTGCGGTTATTGGTGAAGAAGGCGGATTTATCGTATCTGTGGGATTGATAATTCTTTTAGGGATATTGATCTATAGACTATTTGATATAGCATCAAGGGTGCCGGATGAATTTAGCCGTTACTTTGTGTTGGGCGTTATTTTTTGGATTGGGGTCCAGTCATTTGTAAATATGGCCGCGATGATAGGAATTGTTCCGCTCACCGGTCTTCCTTTGCCCCTGGTGAGTTTTGGGGGGACCGCGGTACTCAGTACACTTACTGCGTTGGGTGTTTGTCTAAGCATATCTCGCACTACTGCATAATAATATTATGAAGATACGTCCAATTATTTTTTCAGGAGGAGGAACCCTTGGATCAGTCATGCCGTTGGTCAGCGTTATCGAACAATTCAAAAAGCGCTATTCAAATGAAATATGTTGGTGCGGCACGTATAAAGGGCCTGAGCGAAACGTGCTTCGTTCGCTGTCAATCCATTATACGCCTTTTTTAGGCGGTAAATTCCGCAGGTATATTTCATGGAAAACATTCATTGATCCGCTCTTCATAGTAATGGGGTTTTTCCAATCGGTGTTTTTTTTCTTATTCAAAAAACCTGTTGCGATAGTTTCTGCGGGAAGCTTTATTTCAGTGCCCCTCCTGTGGGTAGCGTGGTTTTTTCAAATCCCCACCATTGCATTACAGCTTGACGTTAAGCTTGGTTTGGCGAATCGTCTGGTACTCCCATTCCTTTCGCAATTTGGGTCTCTGTTCCCTTTGCCCCAACATTCCGTCCCCATAGCATGCCCTGTGCGGAGTGCCATTCTCGCACTATCCAGTGAGAGGGATAAAATGAAAAAGGAAGCCCTGCTCCGATTTTCATTTGCCACAAAGCCCACCATTCTCGTCTTAGGCGGAGGAATTGGCGCTGAACCGCTGAACGCACTTGTGCAGGAATCAATCCATAGCCTCCTTCTCACGTTTAACGTTTTACACAGTACAGGAACATCAATTAGCCAGAAGGGTAAGCAATTATCCGGATATCGAGCACAGCCATTTTTTGGCGATGATCTGATCTTTGCTTACGCGGCCGCAGACATAATTATCAGCCGTGCGGGCATGGGCACCATTACTGAAGCCGCCGCTCTCAAAGCGCCGCTCATCCTTATACCGCTTCCACATTCTCCACAGGAGCACAATGCTGTACTGCTTGCCAAGTCCGGCGCTGCAGTGGTCCTGCATCAAAATAATTTGACATCTTCCATGTTTATTAATACCCTCACGAAACTATTAGCTGATCAAGTTTCCCTTAATGCGCTAGGTGCTTCTCTTCACAGAGCTATTCCGGTCGATGACGGTTCATCGGTGATTTCACTGATAAATAATTGTTCACCAAAACTTATAACACGATAATTCACAATATTGGAACTTCAATCTTTCGCGTTATTCTGCGTCATCATCAGCGTTCTTCCGCATCTATGAGGCATAGAAGCAGATGCACGCAGAAGTAAACTAAAGTATGTAATTTATATGGTAATGCATAAAAAACAAGTTGATTTTTCTAAAGTGTCCAACATATATTTTATCGGCATAGGCGACGAATTTTGTGCTGCAATAGCCGAATGTCTGCATCATTGGGGGAAAAAAGTCAGCGGTTCCGATACAGTGGCAAACGCGCGCACTGCGCATCTTTCCCAAATAGGAATAATGTGCCATATTAGTCCGTCACAATCCTTTGTCCCCGTACACACTGATATGGTCATTTTTTCACCGCGTGCGCATACGCACCCTGATGTCCTTAACGCCAAGCACTGGGGATTGCCTTTACACACTCCCTATGAATGTATCGGATTCATGAGTACGATCCGCACCACCATAGCAGTATCCGGCTGCCATGGCAAAACTACGGTGGCGGCTTACATAGGTTCGCTGCTTGAAAAAGCGGGTCGCGACCCAAGCGTCGTGGTAAGGACCGATGTTGACGCCTGGAAAAGCAATGTGCGCACCGGTTTCGGCAGTTATTTTGTGGTAGAAGCCGATGAGAATAAGAAGCATTTCCTTTCGCTCGTTCCCTCGATAGCGTTGTTCCTGAACATAGAACCGGATCATTTGGACTATTTTGAAAATATACAAAATATCATCAATGCATACCACGCCTTTGCGAAAAATGTAAAACGCGATGGCGCGGTTATCGCCAATGGCGATGATGAAAATATCATAGCTGCACTTAAAAAAGTTAATAACCGCATTATTTGGTTTGGCCGGCGTGAAGGCGTCGACGTGCGAGCGTTGAACGTGCAGTCGACGCGAGGACGCACTTCTTTTTCCGTGCACATCAAAAAGGGTGAGCACGATGAAGAATACCATATGGAACTGCCAGGCGAACACCAGCTTACTAATGCGCTTGCCGTTATTGCCACCGCTCATTATCTGGAGATTCCTTTTAATCTTGCACGTGAAATACTCCTTTCCTACCATGGCGCCAATAGGCATGTAAGCCTTATAGGAAAGGCAAATGGCATCGATGTTATAGATGACGCAGCAGATTATCCATCAACCATTAAAACTGTTCTTAAAGGCATTAAAGAACAATACCCGGATAAGCCTCTTTGGTGCATATTCCAAGCCTATGGCAAAAAACGCACAGACTTTATGCAGGATGAGCTCGCACAAGCTTTTACCCATGCAGACCATGTGATTCTTCGCCCTGTGAAAATGAACGATGAGGAAAGAGGCGGGGTTTCGTCTTCTCATAACCTAATCCACGCGGTCAAGGCGTATCATCCATTGGTAACCGACGGTCAAAATGACTATACATTGGCAAAAATTCTGGCTCAAATTCCTTCTAGTGCCGTATTGGTAACCATGGGCGCAGAACCGGTGAGAAGCGTAGGCGAGCATTTCTTAAAGCTTAGGCAGAAAAAACACAGTGTAGATACTTGAATATCGCATTAAAAGGTGTACACTATTTATTATTAACTTGTCGAATCATAACTTATACGATATGAAAAAAAGAAATTTGCGGAAATTTTGGAAATTGGGGAATGCCGACTATGCCACGAAGCATTTTGACGTGAATAAAGATGGCGAGCTTATCGTGCGCGAGGGTAACTATCAATATAATGTCAAAGATTTGTGCGATCGTTTTGGCACATCATTGGAGCTGTTATTTCCCCACGTGATTGAAGAGCGTCTTAACGAAACATTTGACGCGTTCCATGCGGCGATGCGAGCGCAGCGCTATCGGGGAAAATTTTTTTTCCATTACCCTATGAAGGCGAACCAAACGAAAGAATTTATACTTCCCGCTGTTTCAGAAGGCGCCCATCTTGAAACGAGCTCGGCGAATGAGCTCTGGATTGTCAAACGTATGTGGGAACAGGAGCAATTTTCCACTAAAATAAAGGTATTGTGCAACGGTCCGAAAACCAATAAATATTTATCTTTGATTGAGGAATTGAAGCTCAAGAATTTGGATATTGTTCCCATCGTAGAAAATTATTGGGAGTTTGAATATCTCCGTAGCTACCGCGGCGATATTGGCATCCGATGGGCACCTACCACCCGTATACGCTCACATTGGGACAAGCCGACCGATCAATTCGGTTTTCCCACTAAGGATTTGATCGGGCTTGGGAAGATAAGAAATCTCAAATTAATGAGTTACCACGCTGCCTCACAGGTAACGAGCGCACAAGATTTGATTACGCTTGCACGCGAGGCAATGGGGGTATACCTGCGGGTGAAGAAGAATAATCCAATGCTCGATGCGCTGAATATTGGAGGAGGGTTTGCCGTGCCGTATGAAAAGAAGAAAAAAATATACACTGTACAACAAGTAGCTCCGCGTATCGTACGGACGATTAAGTCTGCCGCAGAGCGCGGTGGGGTGCCACATCCGGATATCATTGTCGAGTGGGGACGGTATCTTATGGCACCAGCACAAATCACTGTTTATAAAATCATCGCCGAGAAAGAGATAGCCATCAACGGTCATTCCAGGGATTCAAAACACTGGTACTTTATTGACGGAAGCATTATGAATGATTTACCGGATACCTGGGGAGTAAACCAGCGTTGGCATGTAATTCCGATTAATTATATGGATGCAGTAAAATTATCACGCGTCTGGCTATCCGGATCAAGCTGTGATTCGGACGATAAGTACACCAATGGCGGTGAATGCGTTCGTTTACCGCGCCTGCAGGATCTGCGAGAAGGTGAGCCATTGTATGTAGCGGTGCTTGATACGGGAGCCTACCAGGATGCACTGGCGAGCCTTCATTGTATGCTTTCAAGCCCTGAAAAACTCGTAATCCAAAACGGGGTTATCACTGTTGCGTGCAAACGCGATACGCCAGAAGAAGTGGGGATGAAATTTGGGTGGTAGTGCGCTCGGTTTTCATACCATCATGGCGTGTCATAAAAAAGAACAGTAGAGGAAATTTATGAAGTTATGGACTTAATAACCGAAAAAGCTTGGTCTACATCAGTATTCATGAAAAACATGTTTAATTCCCAGCCAATTGATATGACTTCGATGACACCTATTCCATTCCAGGCCAATGCTTTCAGTATTAAATAATACACATCTGGTGGAGAAGTAAGGGTCATTTTTGTTGATAGTTTTATGGTGATTGAGGATAGATCTTTTACTTTTACTACATTCTTCTGATTTTTTAAGATTTTTTCTACATCTTTTTCTAATTCACTGCTTACGATAATAGTCGCTTCAGTAAGCCCTACTGATATATTGAAAAATGTATCTTTTTTATTCTCTGTCTTTTTCAGAATCTCTTGGTGTATATTGATAACACTCGGAGAATTGAGAAACATAAATTCGACAAGATTTGAGCGTACGGTAATGTTCTTTGAATCCTTCAATACTTCTACATTGGAAGTTGGCGGCTTTAATTTTCTTTTGATTCGGTGGAGGGCCATAGCTACCGCCTCCTCGGAAATTTCTTCGAGCAGTTTTTTCTCTATTTGAGGGCGCAGTTGCCTCGCTACTCCGGAAATATTTACCATATCTGCATACAGCACCTCCGACAAAAAGGGCGAACGGTCGATAAGGTCTTGTACAACTTGGGAAATGGTTGTCATGTTGGAATTATAACAATGTGTGATAATTTTGTCAATATTGTTATAAAATTTGCTTAATATAGTGAATCCTTATAAACTGTGCGTAGTTCTTTAAAATATGTTTAATTTAAGGAGATTTTCATGGAAGGTTTCAGAGCGATCGTAGGCCCACTAGCGGGCGCGTTAGCAGCATTCGCAATCGCCCGATATATATGGGCGATTTTCCAGACGATGAGGCTACCGTCTGGACAGAGAGTCACGCCGAACCGCGTGACGTGGGGAGTAATCTCTGTTATTGGCTGGACCTTTCTAGCCAATAACGTAGCTATGGGGGCGACCTACACTCTGTGGCTACCCATGGTGTACGCCATGGGACCAACAATAGTCGCTCTGATCTCAATCCGACATGGGGTTGGAGGGCGAGATAAGAATGACATCGTTGCCGGAACCATCGCAGTATTAAGCCTTATACTGTGGTGGTGGCTAGGCCTTTCGGCGGGATTCGCCGCCAACTTGATGGCCGACATTGCGGCGATCTACCCGACCATCAGGAAGGCCTACCGTCAACCCGGAACGGAAGACCGCACAGCATGGGTGTGCACAACCATTGGCTGCGTGATCAACCTGATGGCGGTTCCTGCTCCCTGGTCGGGAGTAGGTGCCTACGCTGCCTATCAGGTGGTCGCAAACGGGACCATCGCGGTTCTCGCGTTGCGACGCAAAAACGTGAAAAATACCAGCTAAGTCTTTTAGACCTCGCTGGTATTACATTTTCAGGTAAGCAATTTTCCCCTAGATTTTGAAATTGATGAAGATTTTTGTTATACTGAGACTATCATTTGTTTAAACAATAATACAGAGGCCATATGAGATTAGGCGAATATCCAGCGCAAGATGTGAGAGATATTCTTCTGCGTGCTCAGCAGGGGACTGAAGTCGTACTCACCCCTGATTCGAGATCATTAGTAGATTTTCACGCTCTCCTCATAAAAAAATTTAGACCCGGTGAAGTTGAGCCTCTTGAAGTTTTTCAGGATGAGATGAGCCGCAATCAAAATCAGGATTCAAATGTGCGCTTTATCGGTGTTGTAGCAAGAGATCCTTTAAATAACGAGGTAATAAGCGGCGCGTATGGTTCTGTGCAAGACGGTATTTTGGCAATACGTTTTACTTTAACTGAAGGAGACGAGTATCTTGGTACCCCTGCTACTGAACAAGCGGAAAAACAAGGATACCAAGGCTTCAGTGCATATCGTAGTACTGGAGTAAGTCAGTGGGTGGATGAGCTTCTTGTAGAAGTAGCACGGGAGCAACAGAAACTAATGAATCCTGAAAAGGATTTAGTTGCGTTGGTGTGTGAAGCGGTACCAAAATCTCAACATTATTGGAATAAGTTAGAAATAGAGCCGGGTAATGGGATGAGAAGACTGTACAAGCCAGAGTCAGGAGAAGAAGTGCATTATGAATTGCCTCCACTTGCTTGGAATAAAGATGGTACGCCTGCTCAGGAAGGTATTACTGAGCATCTTCAAATCGCAGTAAAAGGCCACCAAGACAGTGTTCTCGTGTCAGAATTAGAAAAAATTCTGAAAGATTGGTGGAAAGCGTGGTATATTCGCCCACGAGACCAGTTTGAGAGCAATGAGGCGTGGGAGCTTCACAAAAGAACAGTCTGGAATATTCTTGAAAATAATATTATTGCTCCAATACGCGACGCCGGAGAATTAAAATTAATAGCAAATGCAATTACAAGAAGCGAGCTCCCAAAATCAAGGCGTATTAATAGTTTAGATAAAGTTGTAGTTGGCGAAATTCTCTCAATCTCAAATCACCCGTATGCAAAAAGAATTCGAATTGCTCGAGTTAATGTCGGTGAGGAGACATTGCAAATAATATTTGGCGGACCCAATATTGGGAAAGTGGGTGACAAGGTGGCTGTGGCCTTGCCGGGAACTATGACTGACCATGGCAAATTAAAACCACAACATTTCCGACAAGAAGCTTCCGAAGCAATGATATGTTCTGCGGTTGAATTAGGATTTGTTGAAGGGGGTCCTGATGAGATTTTGATTCTTTCACATGATTCAAAGCCTGGTGCGTCCATATCAAAGCCGGAAAATGGATAAGAAACCCTAAAATAATGTTATGTCTATTTCTCTTGACCTTTCACCACCGCAATATTCCGACAGAAGTGGATTGTGATCACAAGCGATTTAATTCTAAACTTATGCTATATGAATAAAGCAAAACTCAATAAACTATCTCATGGGCTCAAACAGTTGATTATCCAGGAATCAGGTGCTGGAAAAGTCGCTAAAGGCACATTAAGCGATTATATAAAACGAAGCAAAACGCCGGTAGTGGCATTAGCCGAGCGAACCTTAAATCATTGCAACGCAGGCGCCACGCTCCAGGCTGCCCAATGGTTGAAGCAACATGTGGAAAATGGAGGCAAAATAGTAGTAACAATTGCAGGCGCACTTAGTTCATTTCAAATCGGCGTTATGCTCGCGGAGCTTATCCGGAAAGATAAAGTGCATCTTATATCAGCCACCGCCGCCAATCACGAAGAGTCTTATTATCGCTATGTCGCGCATTCGCACTATGCGTATATTCCTCGTTATACGGAATTAACCCCAGAGCAGGAAGCAGAATTGCGCGATGCGGGATTGCGGCGCATTACCGACACGTTTCTTCCGGAAGACGAGAGCGTCCGCATCATGGAGCCGCATTTGGTGAAAATGTGGAAAGAAGCGCAGGCGAAGGGCGAGCGTTATTTCCCCCACGAATATTTCCGTCGGTTGTTTGAGAAAAATCTTATTAAACCCGATACAGGCGCGAACCCTGACGATTGCTGGGCGTATGCGGCGTATAAAAAAAATATTCCCATTGTTATTCCGGGATTCGAAGATTCCACCATGGGTAATATTTTTGCGAGTTATACTTATGGCGGTAAATACCGTTTGAACAAAGATCCGCTTTTTGACCCCCACATCATCAAGACCGGCCTTGAATACTTTACCTGGCTCTACGAATGGTACATGGCGACTGCCAAAAAAAGCTCTCTCGCGTTTCTTCAGTTAGGCGGAGGCATTGCGGCTGATTTCCCCATCTGTGTCGTGCCGTCATTGATACATGACCTTCAGCTGCACGGGAAAGTCCGCCCCTGGGCGGGATTTATTGAAATTGGCTCTTCCCCAATGTCCTACGGTTCGTACTCCGGCGCCGGTGGCAAGGAGAAAATCACCTGGGACAAACTTACTCCTGAAAGTTATTATCAGATCATCCAGAGCGACGCCACGGTCGTCTTCCCCTGGATTGCCGCAGTCTTGCTGGATTTATAGACTTTGAATTACCCAAAGTAATGCACTTATTTGTATAAAATACCAATTCGACTCAGCTCACTATGACATGAATCGCGAAACGTAAATGACATCAGAAATCGCTTTAAAATTTATTTTCTTTGGCTTAATCGTCCTAGCGGTTGCTCTCGAAGTGACCGGTGATATTTTTTTCAAAAAATGGTCTATTGACAGTAGAAACGTTTTACTTTATTTTGGCCTTTTGATTTATTTTATTGGAACCATTTTTTGGGCGATTTCGCTGAAATATGAATATTTATCAAAAGCAATCTCTGTATTTACTGTTTTGAATTTAGTTATTGTTGCTCTTGTGGGCGTTCTCTATTTCAAAGAAGATTTGTCTTTGATAAATAAAATTGGAATCGGGTTAGGAATTTTGAGTGTTGTTCTTATTGAAATTTAATGTGACAAACATGAGCAGTCAAAAAATTAAAATAGGCCTTGTGCAGATGCGCTGCAGTGAAAATAGCGTTAAAAATCTGGCTCATGCGATCGAGGAGATTAAGAAAACAGCGGACAGTGGCGCACAAATAGTATGTTTGCCAGAATTTTTTTTATCGAAATATTTTTGCCAAGGGCCGAAAGATGATAAAAATTTCAAACTAGCGGAACCGATTCCCGGACCGACCACTGAAGTGCTGGGGAAGCTCGCGCTTCAATATAAAATAGTCATACTCTGCTCATTGTTTGAACAAGCTGACAGAGGCAAATATTTTAATTCCATTGCGGTTATTGATACGCAAGGCAAAATCGCTGGTGTTTACCATAAAATGCACATTCCTTCAATCCCGTCGGGGCTTTACTCGGAGGATTATTATTTTCATAAAGGCGATAAAGGAGTCATCGTAGTTGATACGCCTTACGGTAAAATCGCGCCGTTGATTTGTTACGACCAATGGTTTCCCGAACTTGCGCGCATTGCAGCGGTGAAGGGAGCTCAAATCATTTTTTATCCGACTGCCATTGGATGGCCGCACGATAATCCAAAATGGAAAAGACAAGCCGAACATGAAGCCTGGCAGATAATCCAACGCAGCCATGCAATTGCCAATAATGTGTTTGTAGCGGCGGTCAATAGAATTGGCGTAGAGGGGGATCTGAAATTTTGGGGAACGTCGTTTGTAAGCGACCCGTATGGAAGAGTGATTACTATGGCCGCAACAGACAAAGAAGAAAATGTGGTAGTGGAATGTGACTTAACTTTAATAGACAAAATGAGAAAAGATTGGCCCTTTTTGAAGGAAAGGAGAATTATGTGTGAAATTTAATTGTCAAATAAAGGTACATTATTTTCACGATCGTGAAAATAATTGCTCTTGTTAAAAATAACTCAATACCGATATGAGATATTTTATGCCGGCGGAATGGGAGCCTCATAAGGGTACGTGGATTGCCTGGCCGCATAACCGCGATCATTGGCCCGGTAAGTTCGATTCCATCCCTGGAGTTTTCGCTGAAATAATACAAAAACTTACAAAAAGTGAGAAAGTTTTTTTATTGGTGAACGACGATGCAATGGAACAAGAAGCTCGCCGTATATTAAATGAAAAGAATACTTTAATGTCGCAGGTTGAATTTGTACAGATTCCCACGAATACCTCTTGGACGCGCGATTACGGTCCAATTTTTATCCGCGATACGCAGGGTAAATTAAGCGTTATGGATTGGATCTTTACTTCATGGGGAAATAAATATCCGCCGTTCGATCTTGATGATATAGTCCCGAAAAAAATATGTCAGCAATTCGAATTTTCGCTTATAGAGCCGGGCATAGTACTGGAAGGCGGGTCCATAGACGTAAACGGGAAGGGATCGTTATTGACTACCGAACAATGCCTTTTAAATAAAAATCGCAATCCGCAGCTCAACCGCACTCAAATTGAAGTTAATTTAAAAAAATATCTCGGCGCTTCGAATATTTTGTGGCTAAAGCGGGGGATTGCGGGAGACGATACGGATGGACACATAGATGATTCAGCGCGATTTACAGATCCGTCGACTATTGTATGCGCCGTGGCGGAAAGCACAGATGATCCCGATTATGATGTATTGCGGCATAATTATGAAGATTTAAATAAATTTCGTGATCAAGATGGAGAACCTTTTAGAGTAATTCCATTTCCAACCCCTGACCCCGTGATATATGAAGGTCAAAGGCTTCCGGCGAGTTACATAAATTTTTACATCGCAAATAAGAGTGTACTTTTACCTACCTTTAGGTGTAAAAAAGATCAAGAAGCGCAGCGTATACTTCAAGAGCTTTTCTCCACTCGTTCCGTTATTGGTATAGATTGTACTGATCTTATCTGGGGTCTGGGGGCCATACATTGTTCAACGCAGCAGCAGCCTTTATGAGCCATTTTGTCTGAAACGGCTCGAATGAATAGCTTAAATAATGAAATATAAATTACCTATCGTACATGGCGGTTTTTTTGTTTTTATGGTACTCTGTGAGTGAAATTATTGATTAATGAGCCATTTGGCGCGAAATGGCTTGATTATAAATATGTCACTATTAACTAAAATTTTTGGCGACCCAAACGAGCGTTTTATTAAGGAAGTAACCCCACAGGTTGAACGGATTAATTCGCTTGAAGCAGAAAATAAAAAGCTCTCTGACGACGCGCTGAAGGCAAAGACGCAGGAATTTAAGGGCCGCGTTGAACAGGGCACCACGCTTGATGATTTATTACCAGAAGCCTTCGCCGCCGTGCGGGAAGCGGCGGGACGCACTATCGAACAACGCCATTTTGACGTGCAGCTCATTGGAGGCATGGCGCTTCACCGTGGCATGATCGCGGAAATGAGGACAGGAGAAGGAAAAACATTGACTGCCACGCTGCCTTTATATCTCAATGCGCTCGCAGGGAAAGGCGCTCATTTGGTCACAGTCAACGATTATCTTGCGCGTCTGCATGCGTCTTGGATGGGAAGGGTATATCATGCGCTTGGTCTTACCGTAGGCTGCACACAGCAGCAGTTAGTGTCGTATATTTATGATCCGGAAGCAAAAAAACAGGAAATCCCGAAAGACGGATCTGATGCCGAGGAAAAAGAAATTGCACGATATACCGTTGACATGGATTTTCTACGTCCCGTCACCCGTAAAGAGGCTTATGCGGCGGATATCACCTATGGCACGAATAATGAATTCGGATTCGATTACCTGCGGGATAACATGGTAGGGGATCTTGCGGAAATGGCGCAGAGAGAATTGTGCTATGCCATTGTCGACGAGGTGGACTCTATCCTTATTGATGAGGCGCGCACGCCTCTTATTATTTCCGCTCCCGCGGAGGAGTCCGGTGATTTATATTATAAATTTGCCGATCTGGTTACGACGCTTTCCGAAGGCCCTGATTATAACGTGGATGAAAAAATGCGCACTGCAACGCTTACCGAGGAAGGCGTTCATAAAATGGAACGCGCGCTTAATATCACCAATCTGTACGCGGAAGGAGGCTTAAATCTCGTGCATCATCTGGAGCAGGCGCTCCGTGCGCATGCGCTCTTTAAGCGCGACCGTGATTATGTGGTAAAAGACAATGAAGTCATCATTGTGGATGAATTCACCGGCCGGCTCATGTTTGGGCGCCGTTATTCAGAAGGGCTCCATCAGGCCATTGAGGCAAAGGAAAAAGTGGAGATACAGCGCGAATCGCGTACGCTTGCCACGGTGACCTTCCAAAACTATTTTAGGCTTTATAAAAAACTCGCGGGCATGACAGGCACTGCAGTGACAGAAGCGGAAGAATTCCATAAAATATATAACCTTGATGTGGTATCGATCCCTACCCACCGCCCGATGATCCGCAAAGATTTGCCAGACCGGATTTACAAATCGGCAAATGGTAAATGGCAGTCAATAGTACAGGAGGTTAAAGTGCGCCATGAATCTGGACAACCAATTCTCATTGGCACGGTCTCCATTGAAAAAAACGAGCATTTGTCGCATTTGCTTTCACTCGAGGGCATTCCTCATAACGTATTAAATGCTAAACGCCATGAAGAAGAGGCAAGATTCATCGCGCAAGCGGGAAAACGCGGTAGCGTGACGGTCGCTACAAATATGGCAGGGCGCGGCGTAGACATTATTTTGGGCGGCAACCCGCCGGCGGCAGATGAGGCGGCGCTCATTAAAAGCTTGGGAGGACTCCATGTGATCGGCACTGAGCGGCATGAAGCGCGGCGTATTGATAACCAACTGCGCGGACGTGCGGGACGCCAAGGCGATCCGGGATCGAGCCAATTTTTCCTTTCCATGGAAGACGACCTTATGCGCATTTTCGGTTCAGACCGCATGAAAGGGCTGATGGAGCGCATGGGTATGCCTGAGGACATGCCCATTGAGAACCGCATGGTCTCCAAATCAATCGAATCAGCACAGAGGAAGGTGGAGGGACATAATTTCGACATCCGTAAACATTTAGTGGAATATGACGACATTATCAATAAACACCGCGAAGTTATTTATAAAAAAAGAAGGGAAATACTCAACACTACCCAATCGCCTGACCCTTCCGCAATATCAAAAATACTGCTGAATATGATCGAAGAAGAAATAAGCGCCGTGGTACTGTTTCATACCTCCGCACAAGCGACAGACGAATGGAATCTTGATGAGATTTATGAAACGGTTGATAGCATTGTGCCCTTGCCGTTACAATCAAGGATTAAGATAGATGAGATACATGACGTTAAAAGTGAAAAAATGGGCGATGCGCCAAAACGAACGGCCATTGTGGGCTACCTCATGGGGTATGTTGAATCGCATTTTAAGGAATTAGAGACAAGCATAAATATCGCACTAAAATCTCCTGTATTCATAAATATCGAACGGGGCATTCTCTTGCGCGCGATTGACACGCTTTGGATCGAGCATTTGGATGCCATGGATCACTTACGTACCGGTATTGGCCTGCGCGGGTATGGCCAGCGTGATCCTTTGGTGGAATATAAGCGGGAGTCATACCGTATGTTTACTGAATTGCTCACCGCCATTAGAAAAGAAGTGGTGTACTCTATTTTCAAAATCGGCGCTGCCCAGCGATTTGCGCAAAGCACGCTAGCGCGCGAACAGCCAATGATACTTTCAGGGCCTGCAAAAGAAATGGAACGGGCGCGCGCGGCCTCACAAGCGCAAAACGCCGCCATATCAAAAACCACTTCATTTAATGGCAAAAAGGTGGGACGCAACGATCCCTGCCCATGCGGAGCAAAAAAACTAGATGGTACTCCGATAAAGTATAAGCACTGCCATGGGAAGTAGAAGTATCACAAAACTACTAACACTCTGTATAATTCATCAGCATCCGAAAATATTGCTTGCAATGAAAAAGCGTGGATTTGGAGCAGGAAGATGGAATGGTTTTGGTGGTAAGGTTTCTGCGGGGGAAACGATAAAAGATGCGGCGAGAAGAGAAATGCGAGAAGAAGCTGGGATAGAAACTAAAAACATGGATAAGGTTGGAATTTTAGAGTTTGAATACAGGGGTAACCCTGAAATTCTAGAAGTTCATATTTTTAAATCGGATAATTTTTCAGGAGTACCAGTTGAAACGGAAGAAATGAAACCGCAATGGTTTCACTTTGATGAGATTCCATTCAATGAAATGTGGCCAGATGATATACATTGGATGCCATTATTATTGAGCGGAAAGAAATTCAAAGGAAAATTTCTTTTCGGAGAATCCGATAATATTCTTGAGCAAGAATTAATGGAGGTTAAAGAGATATAATTCCTTAGAGATGACTAAAGAATTACCAAAAAAATTTTATCAAAAAGGTGCAATTGAATTAGCTCCAAAATTTCTTGGAAAGTACTTGGTGCACAAGACAACTAAAGGAATCATTTCAGGTATGATCACGGATGTTGAAGCTTATCCTGCATATATAGACAAAGTATCGCATGGGAACATCAGGACGAAAAGAACTGAGGTAATGTATCGTGAGGGTGGTTATGGCTATGTATATAAGATTTACGGTATCCATTATCAATTTGCAATAGTAGTAAATCAAAAAGATATTCCTGAAGTAGTCTTCATAAGAGCGGTGAAACCAGAAGAAGGGATTGATATGATGAGAAAGAATTTCGGCAAAGAGGTTGACACGACGACCCTTACGAAATCCCCGGGAAATCTATGTAAATCATTCGGAATTACTGATGCTTTTTATGGCATTGATTTAACTGGCGATATACTTTGGCTGGAAGATCGAAATGTGGTTATAGACAAAAAGGATATTTTGACCGATCAGAGAGTTGGGATAAATAAAAAACTTCAAGGGAGTGAAAAGAAGTTTAGATTTTTCCTGTAAAAAAAGATATTTCGATATGTCTATATTTCGAAATGTCGAAATTCTCGTATATGGCTACGATACAAAAGTTTGAAGATTTGATTTGCTGGCAACGGGCTCGAGGATTGGCGAATTTCATATTTGATATAACGGACAACGTTTCTTTTAAAGATTTCGACTTGAAACGACAAATCCGCCGAGCAGCAATTTCGCCGATGTCCAACATTGCAGAAGGTTTTGATCGCGGCACACAGGCTGAATTCATTGACGCACTTTTTATTGCCAAAGGCGAGACAGGAGAAGTGGGGAGTCAATTGTATATTGCCCACGATTGAAGATATATCGACATTTCGACATTTCAAAATGGTCTTCGTCTGACGGACGAGTGTTCGCGCTTGATCCAAAGTTTCGCCGACAAGGTGAAGGGCGGCTCTTGTCGAGGTATGCAATTCAAACGTGTTCTCCCGCCTGATCCGGGCAAAGCAATTTTGAAACACTATAATCCAGAACTTTTTAAGAAATGGTATCCAGATGAAACATGATGAATATTTTTAAATGCTGTAAATATGAAAAATAAGATTCCTCAATGGATTGTGGTATCGGCTTGCATTACTGATACACAAGGCCGTATTTTCATGCAACGCCGTTTTGATCCTCAAATACCTCTTGCTCATGGCAAATGGGAGTTTCCGGGAGGAAAGATTGAATCTGGAGAAAACCCCACTAAGGCCCTTAAGAGAGAATGCAAAGAAGAAATTGGTTGTGATATTACGATAAAACGCCTTATTCCGTATGTGTGGACCAATATTTGGAAAGAACGACACGGTAAACAAATACAAGCATTTCTTCTCTGCTATCATTGCTCCATAAAAAAAGGCAAACCACACCCTACAAATCCAGAAGTTTCGGAAATCCGCTGGTGTTCCCAAAAAGAAATAAAGAAATTAAAAGTGCTTCCCGGTACTCATGAATTTATTCAGCATGCGCATTTATAAAGTCATCATTTTCATAATCGTTTTTGCAACACCTTTCACACTTCATGCCGAGGATGTACAGCAGCCCTTGCAGGCTGTTTTTGTTTCAAGTTCATCATTGAGTGCACTGCAGCGAATTACAGTACCCATACCCGAAGGATTGGGAAATGAATGGGATGTAACTGCAATTGATCGCACTCTATTTTTTACCGCTACCCATGGCAATATTTACGCCTGGAGTCTTGATGAAAAGACGTTTAGCACGTTTCCGACCTATGGGAAAGGATTCGATAATCCAATAGCCTATACCGCTTGCCGAAAACAAAACAGCACCTTTATTGCGGTAGTGCCGAGTTATGGGAATGCCCATGTGCTTACCTTCGCACCCTCGGGAAGACTGTTGAATCCCGGTTTCTTTTTTGCGTCAAAGCCAAAATCGTATCGCACTATAACATGCGTTGATATAAATAATGATCAGAATGATGAATTAGTGATAGGGGAGAGGATAGGCAGCGCACTCACCATCACTATTTTGAATTTTATTGATGGAAAGCCAATTCAAACATTTAATATCAACGATTGGGGACCGTTTGATTTTGAACTTAATCGTATTGATTTAGGAGGCGACGGCATTGATGAAATTCTTATCGGAAGCGGGGGATTGCGAGATCCTGAAATTCGGATTTATCGCAGTGACGGTTCATTGATAAATTCTCTCATGGCGTTTCCAAATGAATTTAAGGGCGGCATCTACGTGCAAAGCGGCGATTTGGATTATGACGGGAAAGAAGAATTAATCGTTGGATCGGGCCCGGGAAGCGGGCAGCTCCGCGTACTGGATGGATTTGGCAATGAAAAGATGACGAATAAATTCTTCCCCTTAGGAGCAAATTTTCGGGGCGGTGTAATTCCATTAAAGGTGAATGATGAAATCATAGCTTTGCAGTCATCACGGCTCATAGAGGATAGTTCACTTTCTAAATCCATATCTATTAACACTACAGACCAAACATTATCTGTGCTTGCGTATGGCTACTTATTTGCCTCTTTTCCCATCTCTACAGGCACATGGGATTATCCCACTCCTCTTGGGAATCACAAGGTAATCAATAAAATCCCACGCGCGTATTCGCGCCGTTGGGGGCTTTTCATGCCGTGGTGGATGGCAATCGTGCCATCCGGCACCTATGGCATCCACGAGCTGCCAGAGTGGCCTAATGGAACAAAAGAGGGCGAAGACCACCTTGGGAGCCGCCGTTCCCACGGCTGTATACGGGTGGGGGTAGGAGTTGCAAAAGCGCTCTACGATTGGACTCCAATTGGCACTCCCATTATAGTTAAATAATAAATTGAGGTGCCGTAACTATTCAATGTTCCAAAATAAACGAATTATGGACACCACCCCTTGTCCCCTCCTTAGCAAGGAGGGGATGGGGAGGTCTCCTTTGGAAAAAGGTGAACTCTAGGTACTTTTTTGACTTTTTTAGAGATTTTGATACAATGCGTAAGGATTTCTATGACTAATAAACAAAGGCTTTGGATGTATGTAGGGCTCATCATAGCGCTCTTTTTAATTGCACTTATTTTTGCCGCGCCTAAACTCCCCACTGCGGTTCCCGCGGCTTCTTTTTTTGCTAAATTTCCTTATAAATTAGGCTTGGATCTCAAGGGAGGCGCCCACCTTATTTACCAAGCAGACACCTCGCAAGTGCCCTTTGCAGACAAACAATCCGCAATCAACGGCGTCCGCGATGTAATCGAACGGCGGGTCAATGCGTTCGGCATTTCAGAACCTCTGGTGCAAACTAACCAATCAGGCGATGAATACCGCGTCATTGTGGAGCTTGCAGGCGTATTTAATGTTGATGAGGCGATAAAACTTATCGGAGAAACTCCGTTGCTTGAATTTAAAACGCAAAACCCCGTAGCGGATGCACCGCTTACTGAAGAACAAAAGCAACAGCTTATAAAAGATAATGAAACAGTCCTGAAGAGCGCTCAAGAAGTACTCGTGCAATCACATGCACCCAATGCTGATTTTAGCGCATTGGCAAAACAATATTCAGAAGACCCTGGATCCAAAGAGCAGGGAGGGGATTTAGGATGGGCAAAAAAGGGAGTATTTGTGCCTGAATTCGATAAGGCGATTTTTGAAACCCTTAAAGCAGGGGAAACCACCAAAGAATTAGTGCAAACCCAATTCGGCTACCATATTATCAAAAAGATTGAAGAGCGCGAGGTGGAAGGCGCGGCGAAAGGTGAACCGGAAAAGGAAGTCCATGCCGCGCATATACTCCTCCGCACCATCGCTGAACAAGATATCTCATCTCAAGTTGACCCGTGGGTTAATACCGCGCTCTCGGGAAAACAACTTAAGCGCGCCAGTGTTCAATTCAACTCACAAACAGGGGAACCGAATGTCAATCTGGAATTCAATGATGAGGGATCGAAACTTTTTGCGGAGCTCACCGGCGCCAACATCGGCAAACCTATTGCTATATTTCTTGACGGGCAGGCAATTTCAGTGCCTACGGTTCAGGAAAAAATTGAAGGCGGCAGCGCAGTCATCACCGGGAGGTTTAATATAAAAGAAGCCCGCACGCTCGCAGAACGCCTCAATGCGGGCGCGCTGCCCGTCCCCATTCATTTGATTGCGCAAACCACCGTAGGCCCCACCCTCGGTTCTTTGTCTTTAAACCAGAGCCTGCGCGCAGGTATGATAGGAATACTTATCGTAATGTTATTCATGATATTGTACTATCGTTTACCCGGCATCATCGCTTCGTTCGCGTTATTGCTCTATGCGAGCATCGTACTTGTTCTTTTTAAACTCATACCCGTGACACTCACGCTCGCAGGCATAGCCGGCTTTATCCTTTCAGTGGGCATGGCAGTTGACGCGAATATCCTTATTTTTGAGCGTCTCAAAGAAGAGCTAAAAGCGGGAAGGGACCTGCCCACGGCCGTTGAAGAAGGCTTTAAACGCGCGTGGACCTCCATCCGAGATTCGAATTTTTCGTCTCTCATCACCTGTGCGGTCCTTATGTGGTTTGGCAGCTCTGTCATCAAAGGTTTTGCAGTTACCCTGATCATCGGTATTCTTTCATCCATGTTTACCGCCATTACCGTAAGCAGAACCATTTTAAAGGCAATCGCCTTAACCGGAGCGAAGAGGCATTTATGGATGTTTGGTTACCACCGCATTGAGACTAAGAGTGGCGATATGAAAATGTAAAGATATGATTTTTCTGAGTCGTTTCAGTGTATATTTCAGTGTACTTCCAGTGTGAAAAGGCTCACTCACAGAAAAATCTGAATCCTAAACGGAAAACACTGAAGTCGCAAATTTCTTAAATAAATGACTATGCTTGCTATAATCCCTAATAGAAAATACAATCTTGGATTCTCAGCGCTGCTCATAGTGCTGTCCGCTACGGCATTATTTGTGTGGGGATTAAAATTTGGCATTGATTTTACCGGCGGTGCCATGGTAGAGCTTGAGTCTACATTAATAAATCCGCCTGCATCGTATGAAATTCAACAGAAGCTCATAAGTGATGGATTTGATGTTGCTTCAATCCAAATGAGCAATCAAAATACGTATCTCATACGGTTAGGCATCATGGATGAAGGCGAACACCAGCGATTTACAAAGAGCATGGAGGAGAATTTTAATTCGCTGCAAAAAAGCGAGGGAGCTGACAAGGCCTATATTGAAAAGCGTTTTGAATCAATCGGTCCGACCATCAGTAATGAATTCCGACAAAAATCATATTTGGCAATCATTATTGCGCTTCTCGCAATCATCGCGTATATCGGATACTCCTTCAGGAAGGTTTCAAAGCCCGTGGCGAGCTGGAAATACGGGGTATGCGCGGTGATCGCGCTCATGCACGATGTTGCCATCCCCACAGGCATTTTTGCAGTGCTTGGACATTATGCGGGCTGGGAAGTGGATCTGCTATTCATCACGGCGCTGCTTACCGTCTTAGGGTTCTCTGTACACGATACTATCGTCGTATATGACAGGATCAGGGAAAATTTGCTAAAGATCGGAGGTCGAAATTTCGCGGAAATAGCGAACATAAGCGTCAATCAAACCCTCGCCCGATCCATCAATACTTCCTTGGTGACTATTATCGTGCTTGCGGCTCTTTTTGTGCTTGGCGGCGAGACCACAAGGCATTTCGTGCTTGTGCTTATCACCGGCATCGTATTCGGCACCTATTCTTCCATATTTATCGCTTCGCCTCTTTTGGTTATCTGGAACAATATAAGTCAAAAAAATAAAAAATAGTGCGATTGAGCACTACAACATACCAAGAAGATGCGTTGATTTTTATTCTGCGATTCCTCTCCATGCAATGCGTTGCGCATTGCCGCCGACAGGATAGCAGGTGACCAGAGTAAGGGTAGGCGTATCACTAATGGCAAATAATCTTTTATCATCAGGATACACAACCATGGATTCAGTGAGAATATAGCGGACGAACCGCTTTTTTTTATTCTGGTAGGTATACGTAAATTCCACCGCATCTCCTTTTTTAAGATCAGGAAGATCCTTGAAGATATCAGTATACGGGCCTTGCTGCCATACATAGTCTGAAGAATGCCCTGTGATAAAGCTGTTTCCGCGCTCACCCGGGCTGGCAGTCCCGGGATAATGGATAGCACCTCTTTTGAGATCTTGCTCTATGCGTTTAACATCATCAGATTCAGACCAAACCACAGGAGCGAGTACCCTAAGCGAGGGGATGGATATCGTAAGCGCGGGCCTCCCTTTCCCCGTGGGATCAAATCCATTTTCCACCTCAAGCCCGTCAGGAAATGTGTCTCCATCGCTGTCGGCAATGTCACTCCCTGTGCCTATAATTTGTTCTAATGCGTCACTCAAGCCGTCACTATCCTTGTCAGAGACCTTTGTGTTTTTCACTGCAAATTCAGCAGGAAGAGAACCAGCGCCCAATGGATTTTGATTGCGTAAAATCTCATCGCCGTCATGCGTCCCATCAGCGTCAGAGTCGGGCAAATAAGTATTAGTGCCATAAAGTCGCTCTTCAGGATCCGATAAGCCGTCATGATCACTGTCGCTCATGAATGATTCCACCCTTTCAAATGATCCTACATACGCGCGCACCGTTGACCAATTCATGATGAAAGTGGCGATGAGTCCGGTAAAGAGGGAACAGAAGATCGCAAATGTCGTTCGCGACATTTGCGGAAGTGGCAATGATGGCGTCTGTTTTAACGTTAACATGCCTGTATATTTAGACTAACGAATTATTTTTAGTCTTGTAGAGGAAACCCAGCACACCGGCGAATATGCTGAATACCAGGATAGAGAGAAGCGCTGAAGGGCCTGTCCTTGGCGATTCTTGAATAGCTGCTCTGACACGGGGCGTACCGGAAAGGATAGTAGTAATAATCTCCGTGCTATCGATTTGATAATTCTTAGCGCTTGCACTCACGGTAAGCGCGACAGGCGTTTGATAGGGAGCATTTGAGGTCACTTGAAATACTGGATTCCATGTCCTCACTTCCCCATTATCGAGCTGATCGATTTCCCAATAAAGCGTATTTTTTTCTTTAATCCCGCCTTGAGAATCAAGAATGTCAAAATATAAAGGGTCAAAATGAAGTGACACTAAAATACCTTCTGCGCGCGACCCTGAATAATTAGTTACTATGATCTCGCTATTGACCCTTTCGCCACGATAAGCAGTATGCGAAGTTACTCGATATTCATTTTCGTCACTCACGAGCATGCGAACTGACAATGAGTCATTCCCCTCAATGGCATCAAGCAGTGTTGTGCTGGTAAGGTAATCAAACCTCGTGGCATTATCCGCAGTAATAGTGACCATATTCGTCAGCTTGTCCAGTGTGGATGATCCGCGCACCCTCACCGTAACCGTCTGAATGGCTTTTTGTCCCGGATAAAAATTTCCCACACTCCAGCGCACTTCACCGGCCTGCACCGAACCGCCTGTGCTTGTCTGAATAATATCAGCATTTTGTTCGTCAAAATCGTCTGTAAGGATCGTATTGCGTGCTATGGTATTTCCATCATTCCGGTAGGAGATGGTATAGGCAATTAAATCACCCTGCCTTACTGTATCCTTGTCTGCGCTTACGGTGGCAACCAGCACCGGCTTAGCCTGCGCAGATATATTAACAGTAGGTGTGGTAAGTGATGACACATTATCCGCGCTTAATCGCGCGAAGGCTGAAATAGTCGTAGTGCCGCTGGGCAACTGCTCTTTTATGGTGAACCAAAACACTCTCACTTCTGTGGTTTTTTGCGTTAAACGCTCCTGAGTATATATAACCGTTCCCAAACTTTGCACCGCACTGCCAATATCATGGGGAGTAAGCAGGTGCTCGTCATAGTCCAAAATAATGCGTATGTTGTCAGCGTTTTCAAACGCGGTATTTGCATAGGTAACAGTATAACCAATTATATCACCCGGCGATGCTTCATTTTTTGTCACTGAGAGCCCCAGAGAAAGAATCGCATTCGCTGATGCGTTCGATACGAATAAAGTACTAGTGAATGCGGTTGAAATTACGGCAAACATAGCTGCGTAAGAGAATGCCTTGTGAATAGGTATTAATTTCATAATAAATGGTTAAGGTTATAAAACAGAGTATTATTACTGATATTTCAATATTTGTCAATATGGACGCAAGTTGACAAAAAGTTAATAATATGCTACTTTTGAACTTAGAATCCAAGGTAAGGATAGGGATATTTATGAGATAGCAGAAGTATATCTGCGTTGACCTGCGTTCGGCCGCATAACGCACTGTACTACTATTCTTAAAACCAGGTTGTTACGGTCGATTATCCGTTATATATTCTACGTTCATAATATATGAATTCGATTCTTGAAAAAGTTCTCCTTTCTCAAGAGATTACAGAGCGGCAGAAGTTGAGCCCTGTAGATATCTGCACCCAGTTATTAAAACTGCTTACCAATCGCGAGGCAGATGTGCTTCGTTTGCGTTTTGGCCTAGACGGAAATGGCACACATACGCTTGAGATTATCGGCAAAAGGTACACAATTACAAGGGAACGCGTACGGCAGATTGAGCATCAAAGCATCCAAAAACTTAAACAATCCAAACAGTTCCAGGAAATTTCAGAAGGCATTTCCACGCTTGTTACACATAACCTTACGCAGCACGGCGGCATGCGCCGCCAAGACGTGCTTCTTAATGACTTACTCTCGCTCTCGGGCGATTCGTCTGTTAACCGCAACTGCTTATCATTTATCATCGAACAGCTTTTAAATACGGCCATTGAAGAAATAAAATCTGAAGCAATTCTGCCAAGCTGGAAACTGAAAGAATTTTCCTCGCAGCTTTTCACGGAAACAATTGCATCTATCGAATCATTGTTGGAATCAAAAGGACAGCCGGTCAGCTTTGATGCGTTGCTTAATGAATTTTTGCGCAGCAATTTTTATCAGGAACATGCGCAGGAGTACCAATCATTTGTACTCTTCTCATCATCCCCCGAACAAGATGAGCGCTCGATGGTTGAGCGCGTGCTTAATACCTACCTTGAATGCTCCACCTCAGTGCTGCAAAATCCCTTCAATGAATGGGGAATGTCCCGCTGGCATAGCATTAAGCCAAAAAGAATGAGTGATAAAATTTATCTCGTGCTTAAGAAATACGGCAAGCCAATGCATTTTACCGAGATCACGGAGCAAATTAATAAGACTCGCTTCGACCACAAAGTGGCGCATGCGCCAACCGTACATAATGAACTTATTCTCGACAAGCGTTTTGTTCTTGTCGGAAGAGGAATATACGCGCTTCAAGAATGGGGATATAAGCCGGGCGTAGTTGCTGATGTGATCGCTTCCATCCTGAGTCGTGCGCCAAACCCTTTAAGCCGTGAGGAAATTATCGATGAAGTGCTCAAACAACGGTTTGTGAAAAAAGGCACCATTTTACTTGCATTGACGTCACATGATACTTTTTTACACCTTCCGGACGGTCGTTTTATGTTCAAAAAAATTGTCTCTCAAGCTCCGGAAACCGTCCACACAGAACAAAATAAATAAACATTCGTTGTGGATATCACTATCAATCTCGCGCCTTTTTTCGATGCGGCCGCAAATAACCCACTCACGGTAGGGTGGTTTCTTCTTATCCACGGGGGATGGATGCCTGTTCTTGTGGTAATATTGAGCACATTTTGGCATGTACGATTGCGTAATATCAGAGCAGCATACCTCCATCATCTTAACTATACAATTTTTGCAATCGATGTTCCGAAGTTAAACGAACAATCTACCAGAGCAGTAGAGCAAATATTCGCGCAATTAGCAGGAGCGTTCTCCGGCGTTAACCTGATTGAGAAATATATCCAGGGCAAAAATCAGGAAAGTTTCTCATTTGAAATAGTTTCTCTCGGAGGCTATATCCAATTTTTAGTGCGTACCCCAACCCATTTTCGCGATCTCATTGAGGCGGCAATTTATGCACAATATCCTGATGCAGAAATTACCGAGGTGGAAGACTACACAGGCATGATTCCCCGGCAATACCCCTCTGATGAATTTAATTTATGGGGCACTGAGCTCAAGCTTAACCGTAAAAGCGTGTATCCCATTCGAACCTATCCGCTCTTCGAGCACACCCTTACACAAAAATTTGCCGACCCAATGGCTGCGCTCCTGGAAATTATGAGCCATATGCACCCAGGTGAAAATATTTGGATCCAATGGGTAATTACGCCCATTGGAGACGGGTGGAAAGAAAAAGGCATCAATGAAGCGAAAAAATTGATTGGCGCACATGTAAAACAGGCGCCCACGCTTACTGCACGGGCGCTGCAACCGGTTCGCATAGTAACTGGAGGGGCAAGCGAAGTGCTCCTCCATGGATTGGGTATTTCTCCATATCATGTTGAAGGTGCGGCAGCGAAAGACATGCCAAGTCACATACAATATCTGTCTCCTGGAGAACGCGCGATCGTTGAGGCCATTGAAGCAAAAATTTCTAAAGTCGGTTTCCACGCTAAATGCCGCATTATTTATGTCGCGAAAAAAGAAATATTCGATAAAGCGCGCGGTGTTGCGGGTATTTTGGGCGCCTTTAGCCAATTTAGCGCATTGAATCTCAACAGTTTTGAACCCGCAGGCAAGGTGACCACAAAAGCAAATTATTTCTTCACTAAACGCAGAATCGCCAAACGCCAAAAAAAAATAGCGCGCGCATTCCGCCAACGAAGCAAAGAATTAGGATGGGGTCATGGCATGATATTGAATACCGAGGAATTGGCAACGGTGTGGCATTTCCCCGTTGCAGAGGTGAAAGCCCCGTTAGTGAAGATGACTGAAGCGAAAAAAGGAGAGCCCCCGGCTGAGTTGCCGATAGAAATTATGGAGCCTGCCGCAAGTGATGCACAGACATCCAAAATACAAGAAGCGGAAACGCCGGAAAATTTACCCGTATAATCCAAAATTTAAAGTCCAAAAATCAAAATGCGAGATCAAAATGCAAAAATTTTTGATTATTAATTTTCATTTTTAGATTTTAGGTTTTACATTTTGCATTTTTACTGAATAAGAGAGGGTTCAACATGAATAACACTATGACTGATCAAATTTCCCAAAACAATGACATCTGCTACTTTGCGATGACTAATTTTCGCGGCCAAAATCGCAAATTTGGCATACGCACTGATGACCGCCGCAAACACATGTACCTCATTGGTAAAACCGGCATGGGGAAATCAACGACCCTCGAGAATATGATCATACAGGATATACGCGAAGGAAGGGGAGTGGGAGTAGTGGATCCTCATGGCGATTTGGTTGAAAAAATATTGGACTATATCCCCCCGCACCGCATCAACGATGTCATATATTTTAATCCCGCTGACATTGATTACCCTATTGCATTCAATATTCTTGAAAACGTAGATCCCCGCTATAAGCACCTTGTCGCGTCCGGACTTATGGGAGTATTCACAAAAATTTGGGCAAATGTTTGGTCAGCACGAATGGAATATATCATGAATAATTGCATCCTCGCCCTGCTTGATTCTCCCGGCAATACCCTTCTAGGGATCAACCGCATATTAGTTGATAAGGAATACCGGCATAAAATTGTAAGCCGCATTTTAGATCCTGTCGTGCGGTCGTTCTGGGTGAATGAATACGCGAATTACAACGACCGATTCCGCACTGAAGCAATCGCGCCAATCCAAAATAAGGTTGGGCAATTTCTTTCGACCGCAATTGTGAGAAATATTGTCGGGCAGACGCAATCGACCATAGATATGCGGGAAATCATGGATACCAAAAAAATCCTCATCCTCAATCTTGCGAAAGGACGCATAGGCGAGGACAATTCGTCGCTTTTGGGCGCGATGATGATTACCAAGCTGCAGCTTGCAGTCATGAGCAGGGTAGATATTCCTGAAAAAGAAAGGAATGATTTCTTCCTTTATGTGGATGAATTTCAAAATTTTGCGACGACCTCATTTTCAGACATCCTCTCTGAAGCAAGAAAATATCGCCTCTCGCTCATTATGGCGCACCAATACATAGAACAACTTGAGGAAGAGGTGGCTGCGGCGGTATTTGGCAACGTCGGCACTATCGCCTGTTTCCGCGTGGGCGCCACCGATGCGGAAGAGCTGGTAAAGGAATTTACCCCTTATTTCACTGAAGAAGATTTGGTAAATCTCACTAAATATGACATTTATCTGCGGCTTATGATCAACGGCGTGGCGTCAAGGCCATTTTCGGCCACGTCGCTCCCGCCGCTTCGCACCGATGAAATGACAGGGAATCGTGAAAAAGTAATCGCGGTGTCAAGAGAGCGGTATACGAAACCGCGAGAGGAAGTTGAAGAGAAAATTATCAGATGGACCGGTATAGAAGATATGTATTCCACCACTGCTGAATTGGATAATATCGCTGGTATTGCCGAGGATGAGCAGCGGTATCGCGAACTTCCCGCAGCTCCTCTACCTACTGAAAAACCGACAAATGAACCTGCCGTTTCTCAAGGGCCAGAACCAAAAAATGCCACATGTGACAATTGCGGTCGCGGTACGCTTATCACATTTACCCCGGATGAAAAACGCAACGTATTTTGCAAAAGCTGTCTGAAAAAATTTCGTCAGGGCCTTATCGACATCACCACTTTAAAAAAACGCAATATCCCTGAAGTGTATGATGCTCCTCCTGCGCACACACAAGCCGCTCCCACAGACAATACTGCTCATAAGACACAAAGCGCCCCTGTTTCCGCAAGCCCTAATTTTGTCATACTGAAACCACCGCCCAAACTCTCTCCATCGCAGCATGATGAGCAAGTGCGAAAGATACCCATACTTCCCGTATCCTATCCTAGTGAGTTATCGCTGCGAGACGCCCTTCAAACCGAGCCAATTCCTTTCCATAAATTACGCGGCAATAAATTAAAAAGGCGCCTTACGACAGAAACCACGCCCTTTGAAACACAAAAAGAACCCGCTGAATATGCTCCGCCCATGCCTAAACCGCGCCATTATGTCATCAAAGGGATTCCTCCCAAAAAAGTGGTTCCATTATAATAATATTGAGGATATGATATACTATATATAAGTATTGATATATATCTTATTACCTCTTAAATGTATGCCTGAATCACAGACAGAATACCAAAATCTACTTACCGAACTAATACAGAAACAAATAGTTATCCTGGGACCCGATATTGCCATAATGAAAGCGCGTAACGTATCAGGATTATCTGTGGCAGGTGATGGAACGGTAACTCAAATGAACGGCAATCCTCCCGACCTTATCAATCAGCTTATAGAACAATATGTCTCCCTTTCAGGCCTTATTGTAAAAAAGGCAATGGAGCCGTTATTGGCAAAATATCCTTCATTAACTATTGGGAAAAACAACTCATAGCGTTTTTGGATTTTTTAATTTATAGCATATTTTATATGACTTCAACGCTTTCGCTTATTACATTTATTTTTTGGGTTATTGCAGGAATTACGACTTTTATAGTATGCATAATGAATGCATATAAAACACGGGGAGGAAGGTTTTCGGCCGCATTTATATCGCTCGGATTCGGTACGCTTCTCCTTGCGACTTCTGCCATAATCGCTACGTTTTTTAATTCCCAGTTTGGGCAGGGTATCACGCAACTACTGCACGATGGTGGATTTGTCATCGGATTCATCCTCGTGCTTTCCGCTTCCAATCGCTTCTTAAAGGCAATGACAGGATAATTTCCCTTCAGTGTCCCTTTGGATTCCCATTCTTTTACTCCTTTTTATTCTTGCTTTAGGCGCGAGTATTTTTGAGTTGCTGGCCTTACGTAAGGCAAGAACATATCTCACAAAACGCGAATCAGATCTTGAGGCGAAAATTTATGAAATCGCCATACTCAAGGAGCTAGGCGAGAGGATTGGTTATTCGCTCAATACGCGAAAAATTGTTGAGATTATTACCGGAAGTCTTGGCCAATTCATCGACTACTCGGCAGTATCTTATCTGCTTATAGAGCCGCAGTTATTGCTTTTCCATTGCAATTTGGAATCATCTGTTGATGCCACGTTTGTCAGTACCATTCGCGACAGGATGCGCGCGGCGCTCAATGCCCTTACGAATGACGAATATATAAAATTTCGCATTGAGGAGACGGTCACCGGCGCCATTATTACAGAATCATTGCACCAACCAGTCCGGTCGTTTTTTAACATCCCGCTCGTTATCCGAAATCGCACGGTAGGCATCATCACCGTCGCAAGCACAAAATCAGACCTCTACCACGAGGATGAAATGACCCTTCTTTACAAAATAACCTCGCAAGCGTCACAAGCAGTATCGCGTTTGGAGGAAGTGCTTGCTGTCGAGGAAGAAAAATTAAACGCAATGGTTGCCAGTATGCCAGATGGTCTTCTCATGACAGATCCTGAATTTCGGATAGTGGTCATCAATCCCGCGCTCCAGCGCACGTTAGGCCTTGAAGGGAATTCAACAGTTTCTATCTTTAACATCATTGACTGTCTGGGCGGTGTGCTTGATATCAGGGGAAAACTGGATGAAGCGATAAACCTTGATAAACTTATAGTGGCTGAAAATGTTTCATTCCGCCAAAAAACTTATCAAGTCCTTATTTCCCCGGTAAAACCATTGGCTCCGTCCGATATCCCGGGCAAACAAAACACCTTCGGTTCAGTTGCCCTTTTCCATGATATCACCCACGAAAGGGAGCTTGAAAAAATGCGGGAAGATTTCACTTCCATGATGGTGCACGAGCTCCGGTCACCGCTTGACGGCATATGTAAAATAACGGAATTACTGACGTCAAAGCAACGGAAAGGGAAATCATACCATGAATTCACCCACATGATCCATCAGAGCGCGTCTGAAATGCTCACGCTGGTATCCACATTACTGGATATTGCAAAAATCGATGCGGGTAAATTTGAAATTCTTCCTGTGGTAAGCAACACTCGGACGCTGCTGGAGGAAAAGCTGAAATTTTATCGACCGCTTGCCGCTGACCGCCATATACAAATGAGCGACTCTCTCGATCCTGCACTTCCTGACATCTTGTTAGACCCCCATCGTATTGGCCAAGTGATTAATAACCTTCTTTCTAACGCGATAAAGTTTTCACCTGTCGCGGGAACGATACATGTGAGCGCCTTTCGCCATGCCTCGGGTGGAAATATTAATCAAGAAGGAAAAACCGCAGATCCCTTATGGCATGCTATCTCGACGCCACTTCCGCTCACAGATGCGCTCGTGGTCGCGGTATCAGATATGGGCATTGGCATTACGCACGATGAAATACCGCAATTATTTACTAAATTCCAGAGATTGAGTGCAGGCAAACTTTCCCAAAAAGGCACAGGACTGGGCCTGGTCATTGCGCGTGGCATTATCGAGGCGCATCATGGTATAATGACACTAGGATCCACAGAAAGCAAGGGCACGACTTTTGTCTTTACCATACCTTTATCACATTAATAATTAACCCTCATTCATCACGTATGCCTAAATTACAAACAATTTTAGTTATCGAAGACGAACAAACAATATTAAAAGCTATTTCCATTGCACTAGAGGAAGCGGGATTTAAAGTGCTGTCGGCAATTGACGGGGAAACCGGCGAACAAATGGCGGTCACACACGCGCCAGATCTTATACTTCTCGATATTATACTTCCGCGTAAAAATGGATTGGACGTGCTTAAAGGCCTGAAAGGCAACGAGGCGACAAACGCAATTCCTGTCATCCTCCTTACCAACCTTTCAGATACTGAAACAGTAAGCCAAGGCGTAGCGCTGGGCGCGCGAGGATATCTAGTGAAAGCAAACTACAGCCTTGACGAGGTAGTGACGAAAGTAAAAGATGTGTTGAAAAAGAGTAAGTAATCCTTCCATAATCAACTAGTTTTTTACACCGGTGTAACGTTCATCGGTGTTTTTTGTATGCTATACTGAGAACGTAGAACAATACAGTAGAAAGGTATTCACGCGGATTCACGCAAATAGCCGGCCGTATGTAGCGTCGGAGCTTGTCTCCGACCAATCAATAGCTGTGATCCGTTGGTGGTTGGTGGCAGATGAACTGCCACGCTACAATTGATACCGTAACGGGACCGGACGCGGATTAACGCGGATATTCTTCTACTATCTCATACTGTAATCATGATTCATAAAAAACAAGCGATTATTTACGGGTGCGTGGTATTGCTTGCGTTTGCATTGCGCGCGTATTCTCCTACTCCTATAGACCTGATAGGCGATGACGCAACGTATGCGTTTCGAAGCGTAGGATATTTTGACCATATGGCATCACAGCTGCAAACCACACCTTACCAGTGGTTTGAAGCAGTACCCTGGTGGGCAAAACTTTCATTCCATGACCATCCGCCCGTCGCATTTCTTGCTTTCCATATTATTTTTGGCATTTTCGGAATGACCACGCTGGTGGCACACAGCATTCCGATTCTCTTAGGCACCTTGAGCGTGGCGCTTTGCATTGCGGTCGGCGCAAGGTTAAGTTCGCCGCGCGTAGGAATTATTGCAGGATTCCTTTTTGCGGTCACCAGCCTGTCAATATGGATATCCCGCGTCTTGTATTTGGAAACTATACTGATCCCTTTATTGTTATTCACTATCTATTGCGCGCTTCGCGCGCGTCTATCGCCTTCATGGTGGATTATTACAGGATTCTCATTTGGTTTATCCATAGCTACCAAATATACTGCAATATTTCTTTTACCCGCGTTGTGTTATCTCGCGTATCCTTTGTGGCATACGAAAAAACAGATCAGGTTCGGCATTTTTGTGGCAATAGCTGCCCTCACCCCCGTCATAATCTATAACATTTTTCTCTACCAGACGCGAGGTCATTTTGATTATCAGCTTACACGCCTTTTCCGCATAACGACGCAAGATTGGCCCCGATTAGCCGTCACTTCAAGTCCTGCGTCTTTAATCAGTATTTTTTCCAGCATCCAAGACGCGGTTTCGTGGCCAGCTGCCATTCTTTTCCTTCTCGCCGCATGGTGGTCCTTTTTCCGTTGGATACGGAATAAAAATAATGAACAAGGCGTTATTGCGCTCTTGCTTCTTTTTTTTAACCTAGAAATTATTTTTTTAGGAAATGCAGTTCGTTTCTTAAGCCCTATAATTCCGTTTCTTTGCCTTAGCGCAGGAATACTTTTGGATGATATATGGAAAGGTGCGTTAGGTTTTACAAAAATCGCACTTCTCGCCGGAGCATCTTTTGCAGTAATTGCAATGTGCGCATATAGCATTAATACTCATTTCTTGGCACAACCTTGGGGGCGTGCGGGCCTTGCGTTCTCCTCGACCAGAGGAGAAAATTATGGATATGAACAATTAGACCAATACTTGCTTACTCTCTACCAAGAACGAGATTCAGTTGATGATTTATGGGACGTCGCAGCGGTTGAAAAAACATTGTATATATTTGATTCTAATATAAATTACTTCCCCAAAATGTGGTATGTCCAGAGACGCGTGACGTACCAGGGCATACCCTTCACTTCATCACTTGAATTCCGCAAACTTATTCAGGAAAACGGTGAAAGTTATTTCCCTCAAAAAGGCTATACCTATTATGTGCTTATTCATGCGCTGTCGGGAACGTTAATGGTTCCTGCAGACATTCGAAATAAAGTCGCCGATCAGATGGCCCTCACTCTAGAGGAACAAAGTATGCAAAACGTGACGATACAAAGAAGCGATGGGGAGCCTGCATTCCGCGTCTACTTTTTTTAATTAAACATGACATGAAAAATAAAATAATAGTTGGGCTGTCCGGGGGGGTAGACTCTGCGGTTGCCGCATTACTCTTAAAATTATCAGGCTACGCGGTCAAGGGTATTTTTATGAGGAATTGGACTGAAACGACCCCTTCGTGCAATTGGGAATGGGATTATGAATCCGCAAAAATGGCCGCACAGCATCTCGCTATCCCGCTGGAACTCTGGGATTTTGAACAGGAATATCGTACGCAGGTATTCGAGCCTGCGCTCGCGTCCTTTTCTGAAGGCTTCACGCCCAATCCTGACATTGTCTGCAATAAACTAATTAAATTTGGAATATTTTCTGACCGCGCGCGTAATGAAGGCGCTGCCTGGATCGCCACGGGCCACTATGCCAGAATTAAACTGCGAATAGGAAAAATAGGTTCTACCCTGTCCCTGCTGTCCGGGAGAGATACCACTAAAGACCAAAGTTATTTCTTGAGCACGCTTACTCAACCGCAGCTTGCTCAATGCCTGTTTCCACTGGGTAATCTTACAAAACGCACAGTGCGCGCTATCGCGCAAAGCGCCAAACTGCCGAATGCCGATAGAAAAGACAGCTACGGAATCTGCTTTATTGGCGAACAGCCATTAAAAACTTTCCTGCGCTCACGCGTGCAAAGCAAACCCGGTCCTATCCAAACTGCGGAAGGGGAGACACTCGGCGCTCATGAGGGACTTGCCTTTTATACTATAGGGCAGCGGAAAGGCACCCAAATTGGCGGTAAAGGCCCGTTCTATGTGGTAGCGAAGGATATCGCACATAATAAGCTTATAGTCGCACACGGACCGAATCATCCCTCACTTTTTACCCAAAGCCTTACCTTGCCTGAAGTGCATTGGATTGAAGGCCCTCCATCATTTCCTTTCTCCTGTTTCATCCGGCATCGTCATCTCCAACCGCTGCAAGCGGCTACCATAACCTATGATATAAATAGCAATATTATGATACAATTCAATCAGCCTCAACGCGCCGTCACCCCCGGTCAATTTTTAGCCATATACGGCCAGGATAAAGAAACATGTTTCGGCGGAGGCACTATCGTAGAAATTTCGCAATATGAATAAAGTGATAATAACATTTTACGGACGCGTACAAGGGGTTGGTCTTCGCGTGTTTATCGCACAATGCGCTGGCGAACATAATGTCACAGGCACTGTGCAGAATAAGCCTGACGGGACAGTGCAAGCGGAACTCTGGGGCGATAAAGATCAATTAGCAAAATATATTGAAATATCTGCGCGCGGTTCACGCTTCTCCCGCATTGAAAATATCACGACCGTCTGGGGTGTAGCTGATCACGCACCTAATAATTTTAGAATCCTATGAGATACGGCACGAACAGGGTAGTAGAAATTTTACCTGGCGCACTTACCTGGACCACCCTTATCGCAGTGGTCACTTTATCTTTTGTCAAACCTGTTTGGGTAATCGTATTTGTCATTTTATTTGATTTATATTGGCTGATACGCGTCTTGTATTTCGTCACATGGCTTTTTGTATCATGGATGCGGTATAGGCAAGAGGTAAAAATATCTTGGTTAGACAAACTGAAGACAATTCCTTTATGGCACGATCTGTGGCATATCGTATTCCTCCCCACTTATAAAGACACAGAAGAGGTGCTCGAAACCACATTCCGCGCCCTTGATGAAAGCAATTACCCTCATGACCGCATTATTATCGTATTGGCGGGCGAAGAGCGTGACCAAGAGCGATTTGAACACATTTCCCAATCAATCATACATCGTTATGAAAACCGGTTTGCCCAAATCATCACCACGCTCCATCCTTCAGATCTTCCTGATGAGATTCCCGGGAAGGGATCGAACCTCTACTGGGCGGGAAAGCGCACACAAGAATTTATTGATGCAAAACAAATTCCATATGACCGTATTGTAGTATCAGCTTTTGATATAGACACTGTCGTACATCCGCAATATTTTGCCAGATTGAGTTATGCATTTCTCACGCACCCCACTCCATTAAGAACAAGCTATCAGCCTCTCGCGCTTTTTAATAATAACATCTGGGACACTCCATCCTTCAGCCGGGTAGTCGCAAATTCAACTACCTTTTGGCTTATGACGGAACTCGCGCGCCCTGAGCGCCTGCTCACCTTTTCCTCGCATGCGATGCCGTGGCAAGCCCTTGTAGACGTGGGATTTTGGCAAAAAGACATTGTCAATGAAGATGCGCGCATTTCCATGCAATGTCTCGTGCACTACCATGGCGACTACCGCGTGACGCCACTTTATATACCGGTATCTATGGATACCTGTTACGGTGGAAGCGTATTAAAAACTATTACCAACCAATATAAACAAATGAGGCGCTGGGCATGGTCTGTGGAACATCTGCCCTATTTGGTTTCCAGTTTTAAAAACGATTCTCTCACGCCGTTAAGAATAAAATTTAAATATATCTGGATCATTGGGGAGGGGACCTACTCGTGGGCCACCGCGGCAATGCTCATTACCCTAAGTCGACTCCCTTTATGGGTAGCAGCCCACGTATCATCCACTTCGCTCCTTGTGCAAAATGCGCCCTTTGTACTTGAATGGCTTATGCGTCTGGCGATGCTTGGCATTGCGGTCAGCGCATTCGTGAGTGTAAGTATGCTTCCTCCTGCGCCTCGCCATAAAACATACAAAATTCTTACTATGGTGGCGCAGTGGTTTCTTTTGCCAATTACCCTTCTCGTATTTGGTTCCATCCCCGCCATAGATGCGCAAACCCGCCTTATGTTCGGCAAATACCTAGGTTTCTGGTCAACAGAAAAAGTGAGAACAAAAAATCGTGTACCACACGTGTCATAGTGAGCCGAGTCGAGTGGTGAGCTTGTCGAACCATCCGTTTGCGCTTTTCTTCACGGGTGGTAGGATAAAGGTATCATTGCGGAGGGATTATTTCTACCCTCATGCGCTCTTCAATCCTTAAACGCATCGCTTCCATTCTCATTGACATAACCGATGTGTGGGTGTTGCTCGCCTATGTCCCTCAAGCATGTTGCCCGCCATGCCCGTGTGAGCGGTCTTAAAGGCGTCGTCGCGGAGACGGAAGCCGAGAACATCCCTGCGCAGAGACTCTACAAGAGATGCAGTTTTCAGCGGATCAAAAATCCGAGGTTTGAAGGGCATACTTACCGGCTTAAGTTTCAACGGGGCTAAAATCCTCAGTAATTTCCTTCGTAGACGAAATGAGACGTCACCATTGGTGAAAGGAGATAAGGTATGAATATTGATCATGTATCATCGGCGGTCGCCGAGCATTTTGGTGGTTTGTGGGAAATCACGGCTCAGCAACGAACGCTTAATGGCGTGATATTTTTCCTCCGCAGCGGCAGTCGTGAGATGGTGGCGAAAGCGCCCGCTCTTCGTTTGTTCGCGCAGACGCCGATAGCCGATCGTATTCAAACAGCATATCGCATAAATCAAGATGCGGCTCGTTACCGCGAGCTCCTAAAAAAATATAATGTTCCTTTAGCCCATGAATTTAAGGCGATAATCTTGCCGGGAGGGGAAGCGTTGCATGTCGTTTCACACGAAGGACCCAACTGTTTGGCAATTCTTGAGAGTCAGCCTACCCTCGAGATTGTACGTACTGTCATCCGAGGCATCCTGGAAGCCGTTATGGGAGTGCTGCATCAACCTGATCCTCCTGAAGTGGGGATCGACTTGAAGCTCGATAATTTTACCAAGAACGGAGGGATATTTTATGTCGATCAATTCCCGCCGTTGTATTATGACGCCGCGCGTGGCGCGTACATTGTGCATGAACCGCAGCCGGAAGATCCCAATGAAGTAGCAAGACAGGTTCAACGCAAATTCACCGTAAACGGTAATTTGCGCAGATTCCGGTCTTTTATTCTTAAGGTTTCCCGCGTTTTTGAAAATGTATGGCTTGAAGAGGTCGAGCGAGTGCTGGATCCGTCGCTCTGGCGGGAAGTGCGGGCATTCTTCGAAAATCTCCCCGGTCAACAATTACGCCCGCCAGTGCGGCGGGCTGATTTCTTGATGGCGATGGAGTCGTTGAAGCCTGACGATTATGACGGGATGCGCGATGTTGCGCTTCGGGTCGTTCCAGGTGGTTCACAACGAAAGGAGTTGCTGGACCAGGTCTTTCTTGCCGCTCGTTTCCGCGGACCTGACGGAAACCAGTTAGATGACCCAAAGTCATCTGTCATCAGGCTTCTCGTTCCTTTTTGCCGCAGCAGGTAGGTATCAATTGTGAATATGTTTGATACCAAATTCTGGCACCACTATCGTATCGTCGAATTGCAGAATGAATTGAACCGCTTTTGCTACCTCCTCCGGATCGATGGCGTTGCGCATATTTTTTTCAATACCCGCTTTCTGGAAGAGGCGCGTGTTCAGCTTGCCGGGATAGACTCCGGTTACGCGAATATTGTGTTCTGCAAGTTCTGCCTGGATTGACTTCGTGAAACCAGTGATCGCCCATTTGGAAGCAAAGTACACGGACATATTGGGTTTCGCGTACAAACCGGCTTGAGAAATAATGTTTACTATGGTTCCGCTCCTTCGTTTTTTCATAAAGGGGATAACCGCTTTGGTCAAATATATCGTGCCCAAAGTATTTACTTCTATCGTTTTTTTGATATCCCGAAGGCTGTGGTCTTCCAAATTGCCTTGCGCCCAAACACCTGCGCAATTGATCAGGTAGTCTATGCGTTTATATTTTTTTAGAATGTTGCGTACGGCGCGTTGTACGCTGGGATACGCAGTGACATCGCCTATTTCATAGGCACATCCCAATTCTTGCGCAGTTGTGCGGAGTTTTTCTTTATGGGGTGACATGATGACTACCATGGAGGCGTCCCCCGTCAATTTGCGCGCGATTGCTTTACCCAGACCATCACTCCCGCCGGATATCACGATGACGTTTTTCATAATGTCGCATTATTGTGAGTATTCACACGCTAAACCAAGTGTAAGCGATTCGGTGTATAAAAGCAATTTTCTTTTACCCATCACGTTCCCGCATAGCGTTATACATCGGCTAGTGTTGCGGGGAGCATTTTGGGGAATGCGTTGACAGAGTGAAATCGTATGGTAAGATGACAAACTATTTTTGTCGCCCCAACTTTACTTCGCGACCATATGGACATCGATCAGAGTAACTCCTCGACACGTGAGCCGGTCATAGTTTTTGATATCGGAGGGACATGGTTTCGAAGCGGGATCCTTCTTTCTAATAGTCGATTGATCGATGTTACAAAAACTCCGGCAGTCAATTACAGAACTCATCCGAATCAGAAAGTATCCGAGCTACAAACTTCGCTCATGGTGTATCTCACGAAGGAAGCTCGTCGTTTAAGATCCGATTTTTCGGGAACGCGTTTGCGGACGGTGGGAGTTTCTATGGGTGCGGCGTTGAACGCCCACACAGGTCTCATTTTGAATTCTGGCCCACTCTGGGGGCCGGAATGTAAACCATTTGATCTTAAGAGGAATCTCGCGAAGAGAGACCCTTCATTTAATTGGCTTATTCTGAACGATATTTCCGCTGCACTTATAAGGCATGTCGCGGATATAAATTGTGAGCAGTATAAGAAAGTATCTCTCGTCACAGTGAGTACGGGGATCGGCGCACGCGCTATTGACGTGCGTACGCATGTTATGCCGCTTGATCCGCGTCACGGCATACAAGGAGAAATCGGTCACATTCCGATCGAATTTACCTTTCGTGGCGCACGCATTGAACGCGTATGCGACTGCGGCGGGCGCAACCATCTTAACGCATTTTGTTCAGGGAGGGGGATTGAATCGCTGTTGGAGACTCTGCCCAGGAAATACCCGAATGCATCCAGGAGAATCACTCCCTCTCGCTTCTTGAAGGGAAAAACGCCGTTATCATTTTCCTCTTTCGCCCATGCAGTGAAACGGGAGGATGAATGGGCGAGGGAATTGCTCGATGCAGTAACGCTTCCGCTCGCAAGGTTACTCGTCACGGCTTTTACCTTTGATCCTGAGATGAGCGTTGTATTTGTGACCGGAGGTGTGGTTGATACTTTGGGCGAACATTATCGACGAAGCCTCCTTAAGAACCTCAATGCCATAGGACTCTATCAAATCACCGGACGCGAGCCTTCGTTTTTTGGAAAACGAGTACGCACCGGAATACACGATGACCGTTCCGGGTTGATTGGCGCCGGTCTCTATGCGCGCATGCACGACATTGCTGCACATCCTGATGCGCGTGACCATAAACAATGGACTGTTTCCGCTCAATCACCCGTTCGTTACGACGTGAGAGAGGTGGACGGTCTTTTCGTCTCAGATCAATCGCCGTTATTTGCCTATCGGGGACCGAAAGCGAATCACTCAACCCGCAGATTTGTGGTAGTCGATCGCAGGGTACATCAATACTACGGCGCAGATATGAAACGGTTTTTCTCCCGACATGGCTTCCAGGCTCACCTCATGATTATGTCCATATCCGAACGACAAAAAACGATGGCGACCGTTTTGAAAATTGTGGCATCGTTCAGTACATTCGGACTTTCCCGCCGTAGCGAACCAGTGATCGCAGTTGGTGGGGGTGTTCTCCTCGATATCGTCGGTCTTGCCGCGAGTCTCTATAAGAGAGGCGTGCCCTATATTCGCGTTCCTACTACGCTCTCTCATTGGTGGACGCGGGCGTAGGGGTTAAAATAGGGGTGAATTTTAATGGTCACAAGAGTTGTCTTGGCGATTATTACGTACCTCTTGCCGTTTTTCTTGATGTCGGATTTTTGAAAACATTGCCCAGGCGTCATATACGTAATGGTGCGGCGGAAATCATTAAGATGGGGGTGATAAAGGATAAGGAGCTTTTTGAATTGCTCGAATCGCATGGAGAGGAACTTCAGCACAATAGATTTCAGAACAGCGCAATCGCTCGCCACGTCATACGACGTGCCATACAGGGAATACTTGAGGAATTGGAGCCGAATCTCCAGGAAGAACGATTGGAACGCCTCGTTGATTTTGGGCATACCTTCAGTCCTCAAATTGAAATGCAAGCATTGCCTGCGCTTCTTCACGGTGAAGCGGTGGCGATCGATATGGCATTATCCACATGTATCGCGTATGAGCGAAATTTACTTTCTGAGAGCGAGAGAGACCGCATCATACGGCTGATACGTTTGTTCGGTCTGCCGGTGTTCCACCGCGTATGTACGTCTGCACTGCTCTCGCGCGCGTTACAGAAATCAACGCAGCACCGCGACGGACTGCAACGTTGTCCTCTTCCGATCCGTATAGGTATGACAACGTTTGTTAATGACATCACGGACGAGGAATTAAAAAATGCATTGAGAATATTAAAAAAGTATGCAAGATCAAGCGATACGTGAGGCACCCGCGTGGCATGAGGGGCTTATCATCGCCGCAAGCGGAGAAGTGGTATGTGCACGAGTCCCTACGGCAAAGCCGCAAGAGGGAGAGCTATTAGTTTCAATTCTGCGCGCGGGAGTGTGTGGAACTGACGTGCAGATTCTCAAGGGCGAGCGGCACGATCGTACCAAAATCTTGGGGCATGAGGGATTGGGTGTGGTGATAGGTGCAGGATCCAAAGCAGATGAATCGTGGATGGGGAAATATGTGGTGTTCAATCCCGTTGATCCATGCGATCAAGAGCGGATTCTTGGGCACAGCTACGACGGAATTTTTCAACAGTACTTTCTTGTTTCTCGTGACGCGCGGCGACGGGGGCTGCTCGTTCCCTATGATGTAGAATTACCGTATATATACGGTCCCTTGGTCGAGCCGCTTGCTACCGTAGTGTATGCACATTCCCTCGTGGAGAGGAAAGTCAAGCCGAAAGCGGTCGCGGTGGTAGGAGCAGGTCCTATAGGTATCATCCATGCGCTCGTTAGTAAGATATGCGACGATGCTTGTATATTCCTTATTAATAGGTCACCCGCACGCCTCCATTGGGCCATCGAGCATAGGATCATAACTCATGGAGAGGCAATTCAAGACATCGGTCATCTCGCTGAAGAAATGTTGCGTCGCACAGGCGGAATGGGGGTAGATGCGGTGTATTTGTGCACGCCGCACATCACCGCCCTCGCCGCGCTGGAGGAGAGTTTGTGCTATGTGCGCGATGGAGGGTGCATTAATTTGTTCGGCGGTTTTTCCGATGATGATGCCGCCCCGAGCCTTCCGGGAATTGAGCTCAATAAAATCAGAAGGGCCAACGTCTGCGGATTACCGCCAGAGGGGCATTACCAATCGGCTCGTGTTGGGAAAAAAACGATTTGGATTACCGGCAACCGCGGCTCATCCGCGTTGCATATGATTCGTGCAATGGAGTTGCTGAAGGTTAATCAACATTTATTCTCACGCGTTATCACGCATATGGTCTCGTTCCGAGAAGCGCCATCCTTCTTGAATACACTACGTCAAACTTCAAGCAGCAGGGTAGGCGGCAAACTTTACATGAAAGCGGTGATTGATTTCACGACGACATAGACGGTGTGATATACTTCTCATGAACAATGCATGTTTTAGTATGATCAAAAAATGGGATGTCATCAAAAGCGTCTCCTCCTATAAAGATAGATGGCTCACGGTGCGAAGCGATACGTGCAGGATGCAGGATGGGAAGATTATTGCACCCTACCACGTGCTTGAATATTCCGATTGGGTAAATGTCGTACCGGTGACCGCTGACCACCGCGTTATTCTCGTGCGCCAATACCGTCACGGCGCCGGCATCGTCAGCCTTGAGCTTCCCTCAGGCGGCATGGATGGATCAGACCTTTCCCTCGAGTCTGGCGCGCGGCGGGAACTTGTGGAGGAGACTGGATATGACGGAGGAAGTTTCTACCACGTAGGCTCCTCCTATGCAAATCCCGCCAACCAGACGAACCTTGTGCATTCGTTCCTCGCGGTGGGCGTGGAGAAAACACATGAGCAGACACTTGACGGAAGCGAAGAGATAGAGATTGTGTCTCTTCCGTTTCGTGACGTTATGACGGGACAACACGGGAACAAAGAGGGTTGCACGATCGTACAGTCGCTCCACCTCGCCACGCTTCATCTTGTGTGCAATTATCTCCTCAACAGTACTGACCAGAGGTTGCAGCCATTGCGTGGTGCACTTCTTGAATCAGTGACCATCGGTGCCTCGGTTTAATGCATCGTGACCACCGTTTTCCCCATAAATCCCTCGCGGGCATACCGCGTGAGGGTTTCCGGAAGGTCGGAGAGGGAAATGGTGGCGGTGATCATTTTCTCCAATGCGAAGAGATCCGCTCGGTCACGCAGAAATTGCATAGATCGTAATAAGTCCGGAGTGTTTGCGCCATGCGTACCGGCGACTTTTATTTTTTTATCGCGCCATTGAATTGTTTTTTCGAGCTCTCCACGCCGTATACCGTCGATGTCGATTGCCGTGTCCGGTATCATGTCTCCTTTTTTGGTACCACCGAAGAGGAGTACCGTACCCCCTGGTTTCACCAGCCGCATGCTGGCGGCTACGACAGGGGTATAAAGAAATGTCGTGGCGGGGATGACCGCATCGAATTCGCCGTTGGCGTTGCTTCTCAATGTTTTCAGTTCCGTGCGTGCGTAAAGGCCCCGATGAGCGAGGAATGTTAACCTATCATGGGTTCTGTTGAAAAGCGTTGGCGTACCACCGTAATACTTGATCGTCAAACCGATAAGCGCGCCTGCGTTTCCCGCGCCGATAATGGCGATGCGCATGCGTGATAGGTTGTCACGTCGCACCGCGCGCATTAAGTTCACCACGCAGTGGTGGGCGCATGCGAGCGGCTCGCAGAACACGAGTCGTTCCGAAGGGATAATTGGATCGGCGCGCAGAAATGCGGTTTTTAGTTCATCTTTGTGTCCTTCCGCAAGTATCAATGTCCCAAATCCTGAAGTTCTTTTGAGCGGAACGTGCGGATCGTAGATTACGCGTTCATTACGATGAAAGCCCGTTGCATTGCCTGCCCACGCCACCGTGCCCGCTATTTCGTGGCCGAAGTCATGGCGAACGGTGCGCACATTCAGCAGTTCCTTCACGTCGGAACGACAAATACCCACCATATGGGGCCGCACCACAATGATGCGAGGATTCTCTCGAATGTGTGTCGGCACTTTCCTTGTTTTTAACACTGCTTTCCCTGAGGAAAGCTCGACCACTTGATATATTTTTGGAAGTTCATCCAACATATCTACTCATGACGCAGCACCGATGCGTAAAAGAGATCATGAAATAATTCAGAATGTTCCGTCAGCCGCGCTTTGTTTAGAAAATCAAGGCATGCGCGCAGCCCCAAGGTCGCTTCCGTAAGGAATGCAATTACCTTGTCAGGCTTGCGTAATAACATGGTAGGTGAGAGCGCTGCAAGATGTAGGATGGATACGATGAGCGATCTGGTGAGAAAATATTTATCGTAACGCAGCCGATCGCTTGTGCGTTCTTCAAGATCACGCCACACGCGGTCGCGCAGTTCATCTGTCCATGACCGTGCGGAAGGTGAATCGAATTGACGCACTCCCTCGATGTGCACTTCACTATTTTGGATCTTCACATAGATCGGCTCCATTACGTTATCTATTATTACGTCATGCCAGCCGACAGATAATAGCAATTTACCGATATCGTATGCCGCATCTCCTCCTTCCAGGAATCCATTCGGGTCCACGAACAATATAGTGCCGTCCTTACGGAGGATAATGTTGCCGAAGTGCGCGTCACCGTGTATGAGTACGATTGATTCTTGTGGTGGGGTTAACAGTGTTTCTCCCGCAGGAGTTCGCCATATTTTTTCAATAATAGCGAGAGGCGACTCGTACGATCTTCCCGCGATGACAATGCGCTCCGCATTGGCGAACGTGTGAAATAATCGTCGGAGATCATCGGCAGAGAGCGATTGAGTCGATTGCCATCGGTGGGAACTCAATGAAAATGGGGTAACGGAGGTGTATCTGGCGCGGAAACGTTTGATGATCCTTTCATGGTACATTTGTCGCGCGAAATCTTTTGGAGATGCGTTTCCACGTTGCCGATGGAGAGTATCCGTTAATGCTTCAATGCTTTTTTGTATGCCCGTAAGACAGAGTTCTTTGCGTACGCGAGAAGATGTGGTGAAGTGGCGAATTGTTTGTCCTTCGTACCAAGGCATATCGTAATACGCCCATTCTTGCTCTTCATTGTTAGCGCTAAGGAGTACTTTGGGGAAGTACTTCTGGGCCTGCACAGGCACGTGAGCGGTGAGGAAGCGTATTTCTTTGAGGAGTTCCGGCACGCCGTGGGAATACGCCCACTTTCGTGCGAATGCTGATGCGCTGCCATCGTGATATTTTTCTATGGTGGTAAACTCGCCTTGATGCACGATTGATCCATGACGCCACTGCCAGGCCGTCTCAAAGAGCGATACCTTCTTATGCGTCGCCTCCAACCGTATCCGTTCCCGTGTGGACGTGTCACACCCGATCAATCCCCAAAACGCAGCTTGTCCTCTCGCCGCACCTATCGCGCGTCCGAGCACCTCGTAGCTTTCTTGTAGGGCTTCAAAGTGTTTCCATGATGAAATGCCGCAGAGCAGCAGGAGCGCCTCCAGCACGGCATTACCTCCCCCCGCACCGACACCGCCTAGGGACGCGTCAATAAAATCACAACCCGCATCCCGTGCCGCAAGCGTATTGGCGATCGCCAAGCCAAGATTATCATGACCGTGGAAACCGATGTGTAAATGCGCAGTCCCATTTTTAATTTCTGTTATGACGCGTTGGACTTCGTCCGGGCGCATAGTGCCTGCGGTATCCACTACATAAAATACTGAAGCGCCATGTTCTTCCGCAGTACGGGCGGCGTCAACAATTCTTGTAAGATGGTAGAGGCCGGAATATTTTAAGTTAAGCGAGTAGGGTACATGCCGCTCACGACATATACGCACAAGCTCAATTTCTGTAGATTGGAGCGTCGCATGTTTGACGGCGATCCGCACAAGTCCCGCGTTGGGGTACGGAACGAGGTCTCCAGGGATAATACGTGGATTATTGGAATCAAGCATTCTCCACAACGACAAATCAGGACATGCACGTGAAAGATCATTGATTGAGTCAGCGTCCATGTGAAAGTTAGGACTCGCGATTTTGCTACCCTTCCATCCTCCCGGACCTTTTATGAAGCCAACCTCCGCATACCGCACGCTCGCACGATTCAGGATATTTAGATAATTCTTGACCTGCTCAAGCGAAAACGGGAAACCGAGCCCTAACGCACCATCCCTTAATGTGACATCAACGATGTGACAATGTTTTGATTCCATATCTCTAAAGCGGTAAAGGCGAGAAAGTATTACCCCGAGATCCTAACTGAAGCGCAGGATCAATGTGAATCTGCAGTAACGCGGCTCCCGGTGAGTCTAGGAAACGTTCAATGGTGTATCGTGCGTTCCTCTCGTCTCGAATTTCGAAAAAGGGGAGACCAAATGCTTGCGCGAAACATTCAAACCGTTCTACGCGAAAATCCACACTTAACGGATTCATGTGTTTCGCGAATTGCGTCTGCCTCACCATACCGAGCCCTTGGTTGTCAAGAACCACGACTTTTACCGGCAGATTATAGTGTACGATTGTTTCTAGTTCGGCGCAGTGCATCAAGAATCCTCCATCGCCGCATACGGCGAGTACCTCACCTTCCTTCGCACAGCTTGCCCCCACCGCTGCGGGAAGAGCAAATCCCATAGTCGCCTGATGATAGCTGTAGATTGGCAGTACCTTCTTGGTGCCGCCCAAGGAACGCGCGGCCCAGAAGAAATTTTGACCGGAGTCGAGACAGATAGCGTATTCACCGATATCACATCTTGCGAACAGTTCCCTCAAGCAAGTTTCAGGGAAACTCATCGGCGTTTGGAGCGCGGAAAGGTTCTGTGCCCATGCGTTATCATCCGTTGCATGCAGTTCAATGCTTAATTCGTGCAAAAACTGAATGAACGCCTGTTCTGAAATGCGGAATGAAAAATGTGGAGTAAATGCATTTTGCGGTTCGCTCGATACCTCAATAGAGGAAATGCGTTTGTTCGCAAGGAATTCATGAACGGCACCGGTACATTCAATGCCAAGCCGCTCGTCTAGAATAATCAGGTGATCGCATTCATAAACCAAGCGATTTGCGTGCCCTTCGCCCAAAATACCCACTATTCCTTTCAGGCCTTCTGAAGGGAAACGAAGCCCTTGCAACGAAATCACGCATGGTATATGGGGATGCTCCTTCATGAATTCGCGCATCGCAGATCGAAGATTGGAGAGCATTGCCATCCCTCTTCCTATAAGGATCAGCGGCCTTTTTGACTTGGGTATCACGGTCGTGAGCCATTTCGCAAGTCTTTCATCAATCATTTCAACTTCTTTATGGTGCTTTTATTGAGGAGCGGGCGATAAGTCGGTTGGTGCTGTCATTCCGAATACATCCGATGCTATCACCGCTACCGCGCTTTTTCTTTTTGCGAGCGATTCAGAGAAGAAGTCCTGCACGTGGCGGAGGTCTTCAGCGCGTTCCATGACGGTGCAAGGAACAACAGATTGAAATACGCGCTCAAGCGGCACGTCCTGCGTGGCTATTTGTTTTTGGCGTACGCGTGTCGCATTGTCGCCCACTATGAGCATAACTGGAAATCCTTCTGATGCGGTGATAAGACCCGTGAGTGCATTCGTGGCTCCTGGCCCACGGGATACTACGCAGCACCCCGCATTACCCGTTGCAGCAGCATAGCCGTGCGCGGCATGGACTGCTGCATCTTCCGTCTTACATAGGATGAGATGGGTTCCGCAGTCGTGCATCGCTTGGTTCAATTGTATGCAGGAGGATCCTGGGAGCGTAAATACAGTTTCGATTCCTTGATTGCGCGTCATTCTTGCAAGTGATTGTGCAACCGTTTGGCTTCCGTGTATGTCTTGTTGATTCAATCTGCGCATATTTTCTATATCTTTTTATGAAACATCTTGTCGTATGAACGGCATTTTCAATAATTCAGTAAAATGGGTGCAGTAATAATCCGCGTTTGCACCCAGTTCAGCGTGAAAAGCGACCGTTGCCATGCCGATTGCGCGCGCACCTTCCAATTCAACGGCGGTGTGCCCCACGAAGACGCTTTCCTCCGCCAACACGCCTACTTGTGATAAAGCAGTTTGGTAGGCGGTTGCATGAGGTTTGCGCACGCCCGTTTCCGCTGAGTTTGAGAATGCGTCCCATGCGATTGTCAAACCTTTTGATCTAAACCAGCGCAGTTTTTCTTCAGTGGCAGAAATGGTGTCGGTGACAATCCCTACTCGATAACGAAGTTTTTTTAATTTTTCAAGCGTTTCCACAACGCCGTCATACAGCACGATGTTGGATTCGTCTTGCAAGAGTGCTTCATAACCCATCTTGATGGGCTCCTGACCCTTGATCCCACGTGTATGCAGGATGCAGTAGAACAATTCGTCCTTGGTTACTCGTCCAATCATCGCATCATTAAATACATGAGCAACTATCTCATATTTTATGCCCTCAGCTGATATTGGAACGCGTTGATTATCAAGAAACGCATTAAAATGAAGGTGCGCGTGTGCTCGATAATAAATCACCTCATTTGCATCAAAAAATAATGTCTTGATTTTTGTTGGTATACCTTTTTTCATATGTGCCCTATTTAGGTATGCAACGTGCTTTAATGTATTGCAACTACAGCAGTTTTACACACACTTCCACACGTGTCAAAGGTTTTATCAAATCACCTAACTGTATTATACGCAGTTGGTAACCTGTTGGTAACTCCCGTTTCGCAACTCCCTTGAAACGAGCTACATTACAATTGACACGCCAGGCGTAAGGAGTATAGTAAATGCATGGGAAAAGCCTTCTTATGACCCGTTTTCTGTATTATAATCTTAGGGATTATGAACCCTATCTTATAACGCGCGCGCAGGTGGGGATGTGGTTGTTGTGTAGGCGAATATTGGGGGATACTACAATTTATCAGAAGTAAAAGGCGGTACCTTAACGGGTACC
>JBAZQN010000009.1 GCA_041645165.1 Patescibacteria group bacterium
GCCGAGGAGATGAAAAAAGCAAAGGCCGCCTTATTTGAGAAATTGAGAAAAAACTTTTAACGCGCTATTGAAAATCACAGTCCCTGGTGACTATTGATTTGGGGCTCATTCCTTGACTGGAAAATACATACTATCTAAAATATAGGATCTTCAATTTTCCGCGTTCTTCAGTGTTAGGTTCCGCGTAATTCAGCGGACAGCATAGCAGAAAAACGCAGAATCTCACGCGGAAAAGCGCAGAAACGGAAATTAATGGACTAAGGTATTAACTGCTTACTATGGCCAAAAGTCAATTTCCCATAGAAGATGAGCGCAGGACTTTGCCCGAAGTGCCAGGTGCTCCTTTGGCGGGAGCTGAACAGGAAGCGGTGAAGGAGCAAGAACGCGTTCCCTTTGAGACAAGCATTGAGGAACAGCCCTTGCAGGAAAAGGAAGCGCCGACCGTCGGCCCGATTCCTGCCGCGCCAAGCGCCGCACCTGAGCCGATTGCCGCGAAGTCACCACAATACCAGCGCATTGAATCAATCTTAGAAGAGGACCTCGGCGACCTCTATTTTCAGATGGACGAAGCGCACCGCAAGATGTTTCGTGAGGAGGGGGAAAAGACGGTGCGGGAGATCGACAGGCTTATCTCCAGCGCAAAGGCCACCGTGTTCAAGGTGCTGTATCTCATCCGAAGATGGCTCATGCTCATTCCCGGCGTCAATAAATTTTTCCTTGAACAGGAAGCGAAGATCAAGACTGATAAAGTGATGAAGATCATAAACGAGAAATCACAATGACCAAATCCCAATTTTCAAACAAATCTCAATGCCCAATACCAAATACCCAATTTGAATTTGGAATTTTGGATTTTATTGGTCATTGGGAATTGGGATTTTGGATTTTTTAAACTGTCATGTTCTCCTCGGAACTTTCCCAATTCTTAGCGCCGTTTATTGCAGCTGCCATTTTTATTTTGCTCTTTTTCTCGTGTGTGATGGTGCTGCGCTACTGGCTGCGGAAAGGAAGCAGGCTGCCGCAGGCATTCCAAAAAAAGGTGCTTTTGGTAACCCTGCCAAAAGAAGTGTTCCACGGGGAAGAGAAGCAACAGGAAACGAGCGACCTGACAAAAGAAAAAATCGCGATTGCGGAATCGCTGTGGAATTCAATCGGCGGCTTGAGGGTGCGTCGGAGCATCCGTACCTGGCTTTTTGGCCGCGAAGATCACGTGTCGCTGGAAGTGGTGGCGCACGGAGGATTGATCTCATTTTATATCGCCGTCCCGCAGTACCTCGAGCGCTACCTTGAACAGCAAATACACGCCCAGTACCCAGACGCCTCGGTGGAAGTAGTGGAGGATTATAATATTTTTTCTCCCCAAGGCGCCATCACGAGCGCGTACCTGCGCCTGAACCGCGAATATATTTTCCCCATTAAGACGTACCGGAAAGTAGACGGCGATCCTTTTGTCGCCATACTGAATTCACTTTCCAAATTGATCCCTGAAGACGGCGCCGCAGTGCAAATTATTGTCCGTTCCGCGCACCGCCGATGGCACCGCTGGGGCGCAAAAGTTGCTCAAGAAATGCAGCAGGGGAGAAAATTAAAAGAAGCCCTAAAACGGGGAAATAGGATGTTTTGGCTCCATTCCATCAGGCACGCCACCGGGAAAACTATTACTGAAATCGCAGGAGCTGCTTACACAGGTAAGACGAATACCGAACGCCAACGGGAAAAAAAGCGGTTAGGAATACAGGAAAAAGAGCCCTACCGCTTGTCGCCCATGGAAGAAGAGCTGGTGAAAGGCCTCGAGGAGAAATCATCAAGGGCTGGCCTGGATGTCACCATCCGCGTGTTGGTATCATCACAGGACGCCACGCGCGCGAATCTGCTCCTCCAGAATATCACCAATTCATTTTCTCAATATAACGTGTATCAATACGGGAACGGCTTCAGAGCGGCGGGGAAGGGAAGCGCGCCCAATGTGATTCGCGATTTTATCTACAGGAATTTCAGCGAGCGGTATTCGTTTGTGTTGAATACCGAAGAGCTTGCGAGCATTTACCATTTCCCGCTCCCGAAAACCGAGACGCCGAATATCCGGTGGCTCTCTTCTCGGCGCGCCCCGCCTCCTTCGAATATGCCCATGAAGGGCATCACGTTGGGGCACTGCCTTTACCGCGGCATTGATACGGTCGTGCGCATGCAGACGGAAGACCGCCGCCGCCACATTTACATCATCGGCATGACCGGTTCAGGCAAATCCGTGCTCATGTCAGAGATGGCGAAACAAGACATTCTTGCGGGACACGGCGTGGGCATTATTGACCCGCACGGCGGGTTGGTGGAAGACGTGCTTGCCTGCATTCCTGAAGAGCGCGCGGATGACGTGGTGCTTTTTGAGCCTGCCGACATGGAGCGCCCGATGGGCCTCAATATGCTGGAAGCAAAAAGCGAAGAGCAGAAAGATTTTGCGGTGCAGGAGATGGTGGAAATATTTTACAAACTGTTTCCTCCGGAAATGATCGGCCCGATGTTTGAGCATAACATGCGCAATGTCATGCTCACACTCATGTCAGACCTCGAGAGCCCGGGGACCATTGCGGAAATCCCGCGCATGTTCACTGATACTGAATTCCAGAAAAAATGGGTAGCCAAGCTCAAGGACCCGGTGGTGAGGGCGTTCTGGGAAAAGGAAATGGCAAAAACCACTGATTTCCACAAGTCGGAAATGCTCGGATATCTCATTTCAAAAGTGGGCAGGTTCGTGGAAAATACCATGATGCGCAACATCATAGGCCAGACACGCTCAGGGTTTGACGTCCAGGAAATCATGAACAAGCAGAAAATTCTCCTCGTAAACCTCTCGAAGGGGCAGGTGGGAGAAGTGAATTCGTCGCTTCTTGGCCTCATCATCGTCTCCAAACTGCAGATGGCGGCATTTGCGCGCGCAGGATTGCCGGAAGAAGAGCGGAAAGATTTCTACCTTTATATTGACGAGTTCCAAAACTATACGACCCCCTCCATTGCTACTATTCTTTCTGAAGCGAGGAAATACCGGCTGAATCTGACGCTTGCACATCAATATCTAGGCCAGCTCGTAGACAAGCAGGATACGAAAATCCGCGATGCGGTGCTCGGGAACGTCGGTTCTATGGTGGCGTTCCGCATCGGCGTGGAGGACGCTGAAATCATGGCAAAGGAATTTGCGCCCGTGTTCGGAGAGTACGACGTGGTGAATGTTGACCGCTTTAACGCCTACATCCGGCTCTTGATACGCAATACTGCCTCCCGCGCATTCAGCATGGCCACCTATCCGCCGACCGTGGGTAATGCGAAATTGGCCGCGACCATCAGGGAGCTGTCACGCTTGAAGTACGGGCGCGACCGGCTGATCGTGGAATCGGAAATCCTTGAGCGCACCAAGCTCGGAGAAGCGGCAAAGCCGGCAGATACGGCGACGATTGAGAGAACGCTGTAAGTTGCTATATTGATTTTATCTTTTCGCATTTATTCACTTTTCTATTGTCATTCCCGCCCCGTATCGCGGTACGGGGCAAGCTCCAACGGGAATCTAGAAAAAAATAAAAAATCGATCGTTTTTTTGTATGTTTGGTTTCTGGATCCCCGATCTCGGTCGGGGATGACATTAAACGTTTAATTGTATAAACTGTTGAGTATTTATTTTGTGTCTGGATCTGATTGGATTTTTATCACTTTTGGAGGGATCTTATTTTTTGCCCTCATAACCCATGGTTATGCGGGCATTATTGCGGCATCATGGGTGCCGACGTGGGGGAAAGATTATGGCAGGATAATAAAGGCGTTTGAAGGGCTTCAGGAAGGCACGGTCATTGACCTAGGCTGCGGCGGCGGAGGCGTCATGCGCGCACTCGCGAGGGCATATCCGAACGTGAATATCATCGGGTATGAGATTTCAGTTCCCGCATGGTTAATTGCTAAATTGTTAAATTGTTTATTGGGATTGAGGAGGAGATGTGAAGTGCGGTGGCAGAATTTTTATAACGTCTCGTTGCGCGAAGCGGATGCGGTCTATTGCTTTTTAACGCCCATGGCAATGAAAAAGCTCAAACCAAAATTCGAGCGCGAATTAAAGCCCTCTGCAATCGTGATTTCCTACGCCTTTCAGGTGCCCGGATGGGAAGGGGAGCGGCTGGCGCAGAGTTCTTCAGTGCCGATTTATAAATACCGTCGGCCATAAGACGATCTGTTTTGGGGAACAGGCATATTGACCTTATGCCTGTTTTTTGTTTAAGTGTAGGTGAAAATAATAATAAAAGAATTGAAAAACGGAGGATAAGATAATGAAAAAACAGAAAAAGAAAAGACCATCTTCAAGGGTCAGGATTAAAGAGTCCATTGAAAAGTACCTTGAAGAGATCGGGGGGTTTTCGCCATTACCTCCCGAAGAAGAAATAGCCTTGGCGAAGCGCATTCGTAGTGGCGACGAGGATGCCTTTGATAAACTTGTCAAAGCTAATCTGCGCTTTGTCGTCACTGTCGCCAAGGAATATCAAGGTCATGGGATGACTTTGATTGATCTCATTAGCGAAGGAAATTTCGGCCTCATAAAAGCGGCGCAGCGTTTTGATGAGACACGCGGCTTTAAATTCATCACCTATGCCGTGTGGTGGATCCGCCAGTCAATTTTGCAGGCTCTGGTGGAACAGTCAAGAGTCGTCCGGCTCCCTTTGAATAGAATCGGAGCCATCAACAAAGTCGGACGAGCGCTTGAAGCTTTGGAAAAAGAGCACGGGCGCGAGCCAAGCATGGAAGAGATCGCCGATAGAATGGAAATGACTTCTTTCGAAGTTGCCGACGTACTCAAAACTTCGGCGCGCCATCTATCATTGGATGAGCCATTCAAAGAGGAAGAAGGGAACAGCTTATTGGCTGTTCTTGAAAGCGATCGCTATGAGCCGCCTGATATGGGATTGACGCAAGAATCTTTAATGCAAGAAATTCAAAATGTATTAAAGACTCTACCATCCGATAGAGAAGCTGAGATCGTCAAGCTTTATTTCGGGTTGGATGGGGAGCATCTAACCATAGAACAAATTGGTAAGCGTTTTACGCTCACCAGAGAACGGGTACGGCAAATTAAAGAAAAAGCGTTGCGGCGCTTGCGACATCGGTCGCGCTCGGAGCGACTGAGAAAGTATCTAGGTTAAAAAAGCCCTTATGTATCAACATGAGGGCTTTGCACATATAACTATTCGCATGATGCAGAGTATTTACTTATTATTTCAGTGCGGATTGTTGTATTCTCCCATAGTTATTGATATACTACTAATTGCTGTAATACTAATAAAATAAATATGCTTAATGACACAAAAAAGATAGAATTGGTTCGGCAGTATGTGGAGAGCGCGAGTTTGAGCCTGCAGGAGGCCAAACAGCTCCTTGAAGACATGACTGGCGTGCACGCGACCAGCCAGGCGCTTGAGAAAGCGCGCGCCGCCGGCGCCATTCTCTCGTCCTCTGACGGATCTAATGTGATTGAAGGGGTCTTTGACGGCCAGCAAATGGTAGGGCCGGACGGGAAACAGTATTCCATGCCGGCCAATTACGCATCGAAATCAAAGCTCGTGGAAGGGGATCTGCTGAAACTTACCATCGCGCTCAATGGATCATTTATTTATAAACAGATCGGCCCGGTGGAAAGGAAGCGGCTGCGGGGGAAACTCATCCAGGAAGAGGAGACAGGGGAGTTTCGCGTGCTTGCCGAAGGGAGATCCTATAAAACGCTCATGGCGTCCATTACGTATTTTAAAGGGAATGTGGGAGACGATGTGGTCATTCTGGTCCCGCGCGACAAGATTTCCTCATGGGCTGCGGTTGAAAATATTATTTCCGCCGGATCCGGTGATTTCCAAGACGAACCAATAGAAGAAGGCAAGGTGGGAGAAAAAGCGCCTCCTAAAGAGCTCAAAGATGAACAGGTGGAAGAAGAGGAAGAAACAGAGGTAGAAAAAGCGCCTGCAGAACCCAAAGATGAGCAGGAAGAAGAGGAAGAAACAGAGCCGGATGAGCCTAAGCTTGCGCCACCTCCGAAAGAGGAGTTACTATCAACTGAAGAACCAAAACCCGAACTGAACGCCCCGCAGGTCCCCCCCGCTGTTCCTCTCCAGACACCCGCACCTGCGCCGGTAATCCAGTTTGATGATGATAAGGATGAGTTTGAGGAAATCTAATTCGTAGAAGCCATACACGCCATTACCACGCCACTATACGCCAAATATTTCCCTTAATTATCTCTTCCCTAAGGGGGGAGAGCTTTTTCAATGTTGTGTATGCGTACTATTCAGGATAAAATTATGCGTGTTAAGGCGTCGTAAAGGCATATAAATGCGATTGAAATATGTTAGCGTTATACCGTAAATACCGGCCGGCAAAATTCAGCGAGCTTATCGGCCAGGACATGATCCGCGATACGCTACTCTCGGAAGTGGCCAATAAGATGCTTGCGCACGCGTATCTTTTTACTGGTCCTCGGGGATTAGGAAAAACCTCTACCGCGAGGATTTTGGCTGCGGCCGTGAATTGCGAGCGCCTGAAAGACGGAGAGCCCTGCGGCGAATGCAGTCGTTGTGTCGCGATTAGGGGCGGGAGATATCTCGATCTCATTGAAATCGATGCGGCATCGCAAACGGGCGTGGATAATGTGCGGGAAAATATCATTGAGAGCGCGCGGTTTATCCCCCAAGCTGGTCCTTATAAAATCTACATTCTTGACGAAGCGCACATGCTTTCCACTTCCGCGTGGAACGCGCTTTTGAAAACCCTTGAGGAACCTCCTTTAAGCGTCATATTTATTTTTGCGACCACTGAATCGCGCAAAATCCCGGATACCATCCTTTCGCGGTGCCAGCAATTCAGGTTCCGCCCTGTGGAGCACGAGGTGCTGAAAAAAAGGCTTGTGAGTATTGCCAAGGCCGAATCCATAATAGTTGATGAAGAGGTCTTTGACGAAGTTGCGCTGCGCGCGGGCGGCTACGTACGCGATGCTGAATCGCTTCTTGGGCAGCTGTTTTCTTTAGGGGGAAAATCTGTCACGTGGAAGGACGCGCAGGTTATTTTGGAGCGCTCATCACTGGAGAGTGTTTCTTCTTTCTTAAAAACGCTCCTCAAGGGGGATGCTGAAAATGCGTTTCAGCAGCTGAATGAGCTTCAAGAGGAGGGTGTGGACGTGCCGCGGTTTACCTTAGACCTCTTGGAGGCGTTGCGCGCCATGCACTACCGCGCGATTACCGAAGACAACCATCCGTTGTACATCAGGCGCCACGGGAAGGCAGGCATTGCCATGATCGGGGAAATGTTGAAACTCCAGCATGACCAGGCAATATTGCGCAAAGCGTTGGGAATAATCATTGACCAGTTGGATAAATCGCGTGAAGTGCCAAGCGACCTTGTGTTAGAAATCATCGCAGGCGATCTTGCGCACCATTTTAGCGTTTCATCCGGCAGCCAAAGCAACACTCATAACGAGAATGTTAGTGCTCAGTCTGGGTCCTCACCGCTCGGAATGCACAATTTTTCTGCGGACGCGACCAAGCCGCTTGAACGCTTAAGCCTGTCTGAAACAGGCTTAAGTCCTCGAAAAATTGGCATTCCTTCGCGTCGCATTGAAGCCAGTGAGCAGTTACCTCATAACGAGAATGATCGCACCCTGCCACCGGTTTCCCCAGCCCCTGTGACAGAACAAAAGGACAGGAGTCAGATAAAAAATATTCCTGCTCCTGCGATTAAAGCGAATATAAAGGAGGCAGTGGTAGAGCCAATTTCAGAAACATTGGCTGATGAATCAGCTGAATCAAAACTTGAGTCAAAAAAGCATAACCCTGTCGGCATTACCCTTCATAAAGTCAAAGAATTATGGGAGACAGTCATTGAAAAGGTGCATAAGAAAAATCATGCATTGCCATTCGTCCTTAAATTTGCAGAGCCTCTGGAAGTGCAGGCGAATCAAGTGCGCCTCGGGTGCAAGTACCAATTCCATCATGACCGGCTCATCAATCATGAAAATCGTCTCATAGTTGAGCAAGCGCTCAGCGAGGTGCTCGGCGCGCCCACTGTCATCAAAATTGAATTTGTTGCAGCGCCTATTGCATTGCCAAAACCCGAAGATGCTGCGTTTGATAAAATGGTAAATTTATTCGGCGGGAAGGTGGTGGAGAGGTAAATGCTCACTTCCAAAATTTAACTTTTAATAGTACGCTTCGGGAACTGACAATTTTATTCGGCGTCGCGATCACACAGCTTGATGCGCCTTTCCGCCTCAAAAATTGCAATTCCCTCGCGTTCCTTATTTTTTGGGTAGTGAGCAATTTTGTGGAGGGGAGTTGAGGTGAAAACGAAAGTATGATACCGTGGCTGCGGGCACAGTGTATTCGGGGATCGTCTAATGGTAGGACAGCAGGCTCTGGACCTGCTAATCTTGGTTCGAGTCCAAGTCCCCGAGATTAATTTGAATTATAAAAATCGTAATAAATATATTCCTATGACACGAGAAATGCAAGAAAATAATTCTCGGGAATTCGATTCAGTGCCCACGGCAGTGGATTGGGTACGGAGCCAGTTAGGAGAAGCTGGTATATATGGCGGTGATATCACTCTAAATTGTGAAGTAACAGAGGAGGTAAAGAGTGAGCTAAGAAAGATCTTCCATAGTAAGCCGAGGTGCGCAAAATGTATTGTGACAAATGTAGAGGGCAATCCAAATATGGCGCATATCGAGATAATTCGTGATGAGGATAAAGTGTGAAAATAAATTATAATAAATATAAAGAACGACATGGCTACAATACATAAAAAAGTCTGGAAAGAATATTTTAAGGAGATCGTCTCTCATAAGAAAAAATTTGAGCTGCGCCTTGCGGATTTTGAGGTCCGTGAAGGCGATACGTTGGTTCTGGAAGAATGGGACCAGATTAAGAAAAAATATACCGGCAGGAGAGTGGAGGTGACTGCCACGTATGTCCTCAGGACCAAGGATCTGCACTTCTGGCCGCAAGCAGAAGTTGATAAACATGGGTATCAGGTTATCCAGTTTGAAGCGAAAAAGGGTGCATAAATATGTGGCCAAAATGCTGTATGTTGGCCACAATACGAGTTAGAACATTATGAAGAATAAGGGAGCCATTGGGGATATATTAATACGAAAGGCTAACAAGGAGGATATTGGCGCCATTGTGCGTCTGAACAGTTTGCTTGCCGATTATCATCACGACCTTGATCCTTACTGGAAGACGGGAAGTCGTGTCAGAAAATCGTATAGAAAAATTTTTGTTAAGGAGTTGAGGAGAAGAAACATACGGTATTATGTTGCGGAAGATAAGGGGAGGGTAGTGGGTTACTTCTGTGCGCTTATTAAGGCAGCGTCTTCTACGGTGAATACGAAGCACATAGGGCATATCCGGATTGGTTTTGTGCAGAGGGAATATCGCGGCAAAGGCATTGGGCGAGAAGCAGTCAAGATTTTTTTGGATTGGTTTAAACAGAAAAAGATTCGCTATGTCGAGCTGAATGTTGATGCACGGAATGCCCTGGGAGTGAGCGTATGGAAGCGTTTTGGGTTTAAAGAATGCATGAAAAGGATGCGGCTTGAATTATCTGGGGAATAGGATATATTATTCTCTATTATCATGTGGCTCATTTGCAGCAAATGAGCCACATTGAGCCTTTCGTAAAACTGCGAAAACTAAGCGTAAAAACTAACCTTATTTTATATGAGCTTGGCATTTACTAAGCGTTTTTTTATCTCTCTGGGGATCATGGCGACTGTTTTGATATTCGTTGTTTTATATAAGACATATACTCCCTCGGGGACGCCAGTGCAACCAAGTCAGACGGATAATGCGGTTAAGCAGTCCAATAATGGTGTGATTGTTCCTGTTCAAGAAGTACCCCATCCGGTATCCCTGCAGGCGCTGATGGAAAAGGAGTATAACGGCAGCGAGTTGACGCTTGGCGAGGTGCTGGTGGAAAATGAAGCCTATACCCGTTATTATGTTACCTATAAAAGCGGCGCGCTCACGATATCAGGCATCATGAATATACCGAAAAAAGGCGGCCCTTTCCCTTTGATTATTCTTAACCATGGGTACATAGATCCCGAGGTATATACGAACGGACGCGGCCTAAAGCGCGAACAGGATTATCTGGCGCGGAGGGGGTACGCGGTCCTGCATCCCGACTACCGCAATCATGCGGATTCCGATTCCGATCCCGACGCCGAACTGCGGTTCCGTTTGGGCTATACTGAAGATGTGGTCAATGCGGTGTCTGCGGTAAAGAACTCTTCCCTTGCGGAAATAACAAAAGACCGCATCGGCATGCTTGGGCATTCCATGGGCGGGGGCATCGCGTTGAATGTGATGGTGGCGCAGCCGGATTTAATCAAGGCGTTTGTGCTGTTCGCGCCTGTCAGCGCCGACGTAAAAGATAATTTTGAAAAGTGGACTTCCCGCAGACCAGAACTCGCACAACAGTTGATTGCTACGTATGGCTCGTTTGAAACAGCGCCTGAATTTTGGCATAACCTGTCTCCCCTCAATTTCCTTGATCGAGTGACCGCGCCAGTGGAGATCCACCATGGCACTGCGGATGAGTCAGTGCCTCTTGAGTGGTCTGAAAAGCTCGAGCGCGCGTTTGAGGCGCAGAATAAGGATGCGAAACTCTTTACTTATCCGAGAGAGCCGCACGAGTTTATTAATGCGTGGCCTTTGGTGATGGAGCGCACGGTCGTGTTTTTTGACCGTGCTTTGAAGGGGAACCGGGCGGCGAATACGGAAAAAACACAGGATCGTTTTGTCCCCCCAATCGATAATTGGGAGTCGCGGGTTACGAAAAAGCCATTTGGCATCTATATCACACCCGACAATTCTCCCGTTTCCCCGGAGCGGTTTGCCGGTTACCATACAGGCACTGATTTCGAAACATTACCTGATGAGCAGGGAAAAGGCGTGTTAATTTATGCGATCTGCAATGGCCCGCTGGTTGCCAAGAGAACCGCATCAGGATACGGGGGTATAGCCGTGCAGCAGTGCGTGTTCCAGGGGGAGACGGTGAGCGTGGTCTATGGCCATGTGAGGCTTTCAAGTGTTACTATAAATGTAAATGAAACGCTTCGTGCGGGAGACACCCTTGGGGTGCTGGGAAAAGGGTACAGCAGCGAAACAGACGGGGAAAGGAAACATCTGCATTTAGGGATATACAAGGGAGAGGGGATTAGCATCCTTGGATATGTGCAGAATAGCGAAGAATTAGGCGGCTGGATAGACGCTACAAAATATTTCTAATTGAAAGTTTATCGTGCGATAAGCAATGTGGTACAATAATCCCAAAATTGGGATTGTTTTGTTTTAAATCGTTCATTAACAAAGAAAGGAATCAAACATGAAGGTATTGCTTGTGTATCCAGAAATTCCAGACACTTTCTGGAGTTTTAAGTATGCTCTCCCTTTTATAGGGAAGCGTGCTCTGATGCCACCATTAGGGCTCTTGACGGTGGCAGCGATGTTACCGCCTACATGGGATCGGCGTCTCGTTGATCTCAATGTAACATCACTCACAGAAATGGATCTTGCGTGGGCTGATTACGCATTTATTAGTGCAATGGTCGTGCAGAGGGAATCAGCCCGTCATTTGATCCATCGATGTAAAGAAGGAGGACTTAAGGTCGTGGCCGGAGGTCCACTTTTTCGGTGGGAGCATCAGCAGTTTGGAGAGGTTGATCATTTTATATTAGGGGAGGCAGAGGTTACACTTCCATCGTTTCTAGTGGATCTGGAAAGTGGTGATCCACAACATGTCTACTTTTCTACGGGATTTGCAGCGATGGAAAAGTCCCCAGCTCCTCAGTGGGATTTGGTTAACTTTAGGTATTATTCGTCAGCGGCTATTCAATTTTCACGTGGATGCCCTTTTGACTGTGAATTCTGTGATATCACTAGTACTTTGGGACGTAAGCCACGAGTGAAGACTTCTGCTCAAGTTATAACAGAACTAGATAAGTTGCATCGCCTCGGATGGCATGACCCAGTGTTTTTTGTTGATGACAACTTTATTGGGCCCAAAAGAGCCTGTAAGATGCTCTTATCTGAGCTGATCGTATGGCGGAAAGGTAAGGAGGGCATGCCGTTTAATACCCAGGCATCTCTAAACCTCGCCGATGACGAAGAACTTATGGACTTGATGGTCAAAGCTGGATTTGACTCCGTTTTTGTGGGTATTGAAACGGTGGATGAAGAAGGACTGAGAGAATGCGGGAAGCGTCAAAATTTAAAACGCGATCTTCTTCACGATGTTCAAACTATCCAGTCAGCCGGACTCGAGGTCCAAGGTGGATTCATTTGTGGATTTGACCACGATGACCATTCGATTTTCGAACGGTTGAAAGATTTTATCCAGAGGAGCGGTATTGTTACTGCAATGGTCGGTCTCCTCCAGGCGCTACCGGGAACTAAACTCCATAAACGTTTAGCTGAGGAGAAACGTCTTTTAGATGTTACATCTGGGGATAATGTGGATGCCGTTACGAACCTTTATCCGGTTATGGGGCCGGAAGCTCTCCTTAAAGGGTACAAGGATGTCTTGGCTTTTCTCTATGAGCCAAGGAACTATTACGCTCGTATAAGAGTTTTATTACGAGTTTTAAATCCTCCGAAGGTTAGGACGCCCTTCGAATGGCGATATGTTACGGCTTTTATTCGTTCTCTTGTTTTCCTTGGAATAGTAGGGAGAGAGCGGGTTTATTATTGGCGGTTGCTATTATGGACCGTTTTTAATCGACCCACGTTATTATCACATGCGGTTACGTATATGATCTTTGGCTACCATTTCCGTAAAATTCGCGAAAGGGTAGCCCCTACATAGATTAAAGGCAGGCTGCTATATGTGACCTGCCTTTTAAAATTGCTACAGATATGGCATAGTTATATATATGTCCATCTACTATAACCCTAAACGCGTGAAGAATTTATTTGACCCTGTTTCGCAGGAGCCGTTTCGGTTGAGCCGATCGAAAATTGAGCTCTTCATGAATTGTCCGCGGTGTTTCTATCTTGATCGGCGGTTAGGGATTTCCCAGCCGCCGTCTTTTCCGTTTTCCCTGAATTCCGCGGTTGATACATTATTGAAAAAAGAGTTCGATATCCACCGCGCGCATGGCACCGCGCATCCGCTCATGAAGGTCTATGGCATTGACGCGGTTCCTTTGCCGCACGAGAAGATTGAGGAGTGGCGCGATGCGCTGCGCAGAGGCATTACGTACCATCATACTGCCACCAATTTTATCGTCACTGGCGGCATTGATGACCTCTGGGTGAATGCAAAGGGCGAGCTTCATGTGGTGGATTATAAAAGCACCTCAAAAGAGCAGGAGGTGAATATTGATGCGGAGTGGCAGATCAGCTACAAGCGCCAAATGGAGATATACCAATGGCTTTTCAGGAAAAATGGGTTCAAAGTTTCTTCCACAGGATATTTTGTTTATTGCAATGGGATTACTGACCGCAAGGCGTTTGACGGCAAGCTGGAGTTTGACGTGAAATTAATCCCTTATGAAGGGGGCGATGCGTGGATAGAGGATACGCTTGGAGATATTGCGCAATGTTTAAAGCAAAACTCACTCCCGAAGCCGGGGAGAGAATGCGATTATTGCGGATATCGCCTAAACGCCGCAGAATATGAGAAATAATCTCATTGTTTCAGTATTAATTGGATTAGCCATTACTCTTGGAGTAGTATGGCTCGTTTTTTTGTTTAACGGGGGAGGAGAGGGCTTGGTATCGCACATTATCACTTTGCAGAGGGGCGCAAGCATAATAAGAATGCCGGCAGTGGCTGGTGCATTTTATCCTGATGCAAAGGAGGAACTTTCTGCGCAGATCGATTATTTATTAACACAGGCAAGTACTACGCCAATCAGTGAGCATATTCGAATAATGATAGTACCCCATGCAGGATACGAGTATTCAGGCGCCGTTGCCGCGTCTGCCTATCGAGCGCTCTCTGCCAACAGAGCAGGAGTGCGCAGTGTGCCTACCATAATCCTCATCGGTTCAGGGCATAAGGTGAGTGTGGAAGGAGCGGCTTTTGACAGTCATGACGCATGGCAGACGCCGTTGGGGAAAATACCCGTCAATAAGGAGCTGCGGGATATGCTTGTGCGTCAGAGTACGCTTTTTCATCTTGATGCAGCAGCTCATAAAGATGAACATTCATTAGAAGTGCAGCTCCCTTTCCTCCAAAAAACCTTTGTACAATTTGAAATAGTGCCCCTACTCGTGAACAAGGCCACTGAAGAAGAGCAGAATCGTATCAGCGCTGCGCTCGCGTCCCTGCCCGGTGATATAATACTTATCGCCAGTACTGATCTTTCGCATTATCCCATCTATGAAGACGCCACCGCTGCCGATACAAAAGTGATAGAATCGTTATTAAGCGGGAATGCGGAACAGATGAAGCGTTCTATAGCGCAATTGGAGACACAGCATATCAGGGAAGCAGTTACCTTTATGTGCGCACAACCTGCGGTTGAAATTGCGCTCAAGGTCGCCCAATTATGGGGTGCGGATGAACGCCGACTTCTCAAATATGCAAATTCAGGAGATTCTTTTGTGGGTGATAAGTCACGGGTAGTAGGCTATGCCGCAATGACATTTACGAGCGCGCGCAAAGACAGCGAATTACTCCCTATAGAGCAGGAGCAGTTATTGCGTATTGCACGCACTTCCGTTGAGTCCTATGTGAATACGCAGGTGATCCCGCAGGTGCAAGATGATTCTTTTTTCCTTAATCAGGAGAGAGGGGCTTTCGTCACGATTAAAAAGAATGATACGCTCCGTGGGTGCATTGGTCAGTTTAATCCTGATGCGCCCCTCTACCAACTTGTCTCCCAGATGGCCATAGCCGCAGCAGTGGAGGACCATCGGTTCCTTCCCATAAATCAAGGGGAACTCGGAGAGCTAACGTATGAAATTTCGATCTTAAGTCCTTTGAGGAAGATTAAGGATTGGCGGGAAATCGAAATTGGAAAACATGGAGTCCGTGTGCGAAAAGGCTCCCGGGAGGGGATATTTCTTCCACAAGTTGCCACAGAAAACAATTGGGGATTAGGGGAATTTATGGGTGAACTCTGCAGCCAAAAAGTGGGAATGGCAAGTGATTGTTGGAAAGACCCTCACGCCGAACTTTATATATTCACTGCACAAGTATTCGGAGAATAGAAATTATGCTATAGTATTAGTAGGGAAACTATTACTAAGTTTTCTAATAATATGTTTTTAAACATACTACTTGCCGCAAACCAGCGCATGATTCTTGCAAGTGAGGGTATCGCGTCAGTAAGCAAAGACGACGAAAAGATTGTTTCTTTTTTTGCCATGGCAAGTTCTCCTTATGCGGCAACGATTATTTTGGGTATTTTCGTCATTCTGGTCGTCGCAGTCGCGTATGTATTAGTAGGTATTATTCTTTTTACTCTATTTGCGTATCGTTAATATGAATATCATCCGTGTACCCGTAGAGGTTTCTGCGCGGCATGTGCACTTGAGCCAAAAGGACCTTGAGCGCCTTTTTGGCAAAGGCTACCATCTCCATGCGGATCATCCGCTTTCGCAACCGGGGCAATTTGCGGCCCGGGAAACGGTGAGTGTCATTAAGGGCAAGAAAAAGCTAGAGCACATGCGTATCGTAGGGCCGGTTCGGCCCAATTCCCAAGTGGAGCTTGCGCGGACTGATGCGCTGCATCTTGGTTTTGACCCGCAAGTGCATGTGTCAGGGTCTTTAGCCCATACGCCAAGCATTGTACTCAAAGGACCTCGCGGTTCGGTAAAACTTTTAAAAGGCGTAATTATCCCTCAGCGCCATATTCATGCATCGCCACTAGCCGCGAAGAAGGCGGGACTAAAAGACCGCGCCATCGTTTCTCTGAAATTGGAAGGCCCGCGCGCGCTTACCTTCCATAATGTCATCGTGCGCGTGCACCCCACTTTCTCCTGGCACTGCCACATCGACACGGACGAGGGGAACGCGGCGGGGATAAAAAGGAAAGGGTCTGCGGTAATAGTAAAATGATGATTACTTCGCTTACATGCTAGCTCTTGCTCACAGTTAGAAAAACACTAAACCCAAAACTCTAAATCCTAAACAAATCCAAATAACCAAATCATCGAAACACGTTTTGAATTTGGTGCTTGTTTAGGATTTCGGATTTATCTGGCTACGCCAGATCTCGCGTAGCGAGAGAGTTTAGAATTTCCCATTAATGTATGGATTCGCTCCTCGTCTTCAACATCGGCTCTTCCTCGATCCGCTATCACCGGTATGCGCACGAGTCGCTCGAGCTCCTCCATGAGGGCCACCATGATTTTGCAGCCGACCGCAGTTCTCGCGAGGATTTTATGCGCACGTTCCGCGAGTGCGTGCGTGATATCGGCGACGTGTCGGCGATTAAGGGCATCGGCCATAGGGTGGTGCACGGCGGCAGCCGGTTTATATCGCCGGTTGTCGTGAATGCGGATATTTTGGCGGAATTGAAAAATCTGAATCATCTCGCGCCGCTGCATAATCCATGGAATATTTTAGGGATAGAAGCGTGCCAAATTTACTTGCAGGGCATACCCAATGTCGCAGTTTTTGACACAGGATTTTTTGCGCACCTTCCCGCGCTTGCGGCGCGCTACCCGCTGCCCGCAGAATTCAGCGAGTATCGGCGTTTTGGGTTTCACGGTATTTCCCACGCGACCGTCGCAGATTTGTTAAGCCTACGCTTAAAAAAACCGCAGAAGCAACTTACCTTCATCAGCTGCCATTTGGGAAGCGGTTCGAGCATCGCATTGATTGAAAAAGGGGAGCCGGTTGACACCAGCATGGGATATACTCCTCTCGAAGGGCTTGTCATGATGACAAGGAGCGGCGATATAGATCCGGGGATCATATTTGACCTCGTGCAAAAAAAGCTGAAGGAGGCGCCAACATTGGAAAGGGCGCAGGAAGAGGTGCAGAAGCTGGTCGAAGCATTTTATAAATCATCGGGTTTGAAGGCTTTAAGCGGTTATGCAACATTTCTCGACATTCTTGAGCAGAAAAAAATAGGAGTTGAGCAGGCGGTATTCGCATTTGACTATTTCGTGCGGCGGGTAAGGAAGTATATCGGCGCGTACGCCGCCTTAGTCCCTCGACTTGATGCGATTGCCTTTACGGGTGCGGTAGGGGCAGGGGATTCTGTCACCCGCCAAGCGATCACAAAAAATTTGGGATGCGCGAAAGGGGTGCCGGTACATGTGTTTCCCCATTCTGAAGAAATAACCATTGCGCGGCAGGTACAAGCTCTCATTGTCTGACTGTTAAATTGTCACATGGTTACATGGTTTTATGGGCTTTGTTTATTGTGTAACAGTTTAACAATATAAGGTATAACCATTTAGCCATTTCGATTTTCATGGTAGTTGTTCTTCACAACATCCGCAGTATGCACAATGTGGGATCCATTTTCCGCACTGCAGATGCGGCAGGCGCAGAGAAGCTCTATTTGTGCGGCATTACCCCGGGACCGCTTGACCGGTTTCAGCGGCCAAACACACCATTGCTTAAGGTTTCCTTGGGCGCAGAGCGCTCCGTAGTTTGGGAACATGCGCCATCTGCATCACGGCTTATAGGGAGATTGAAGCGCAATGGGTTCAAGATACTCGCGCTCGAACAGGATCCTTCATCCATTCCCTATATGCGGGTGTCTCTATCTGCTTCACAATGGCAGACAACTGCACTGCTTTTAGGTGAAGAGGTGAATGGGTTGCGTCGGGCATTATTAAAGAAAGCGGATAAAATCCTTGAAATTCCCATGCATGGCAAAAAGGAGTCGCTCAATGTTTCTGTCGCATTCGGGGTCGTGATATTCCACCTCTTGGCGGGGAGGGGATAGAGGTAATTTGTCCCCATTTTTAGTGCCCTTTTCCCTCTGGCAGGGGGTATTTTTTTGTGCTATAATAAAACCAGATGAAAGAGACTAAAAATATAGATTTTTCTGCGAATTTGCCTCTCTATAAATGGCAAGTTTTGCATTATTTATTACGTCTATTATATGGTTAAAAAGAGCGCTTCATCGGATTATCAAGCAAGGCACATTACCGTACTCGAGGGTCTTGATCCGGTCCGGAAAAGGCCGGGCATGTACATCGGGTCAACCGGCGTGGAAGGGCTCCATCATTTGGTATGGGAAGTGGTTGATAACTCGATTGACGAGGCGATGGCCGGATTTTGCACCGAGATTACCGTCCGGCTGCTCCCGGGGCGCATGGTGGAGGTGAGCGATAATGGCCGCGGCATCCCCGTTGATATCCATAAACAGACGAAAGTATCCGCGCTGGAAGTGGTGCTCACCAAGCTCCATGCGGGCGGCAAGTTCGGCCAAGGAGGCTATAAAGTATCGGGAGGGCTGCATGGGGTAGGCGTTTCTGTGGTGAATGCCCTTTCTTCTTACATGAAGGCAGAGGTGAAGAGAGAGGGGAAGTTATGGGAGCAGGAATATGAACGCGGCAAACCCCGCAGGAAAGTGCGTCCCGTGGGAAGAGCCTCAGGCACCGGCACCATGATTACCTTCGTGCCTGATACGGAAATTTTTGGCGACATTGGTTTTGATTTCCAAACGGTGCTTGACCACCTCCGCCAACAGGCATATCTCACGAAGGGGGTGAAGATCATTGTGCGGGATGAACGGATGCGCGAAAAGGTTGACGCAAAAATAAAAGAAAAAGAGCCTCACCCGGAAGAAAAAGAGCCTCTCGCCTTTGATTTCCTCACTTCTTATATCTTTTATTTTGAAGGCGGCATCCGTTCCTATGTGGCCCATTTAAATCACAACCGGAGCGTGAAGCAGGAGGTGGTGTTTTATATAGAAAAAGAAATTATACCCAACGGGTCAAACGGCGCGCTTGATAAGGAAACCGCACAGAAAGAAACACAGGTTGTATCTCATGCGCAAAAGTCTGCCACGCCGATCAAGGTGGAGGTTTCCCTTCAGTATACGGATGATTATCGTGAGACCGTCTATGCGTTCGCCAATAATATTTACAACCCTGAAGGCGGCACCCACTTGGTGGGATTCCGCGGCGCGCTCACCCGCGTGCTCAATTCATATGCACGGGCGAAAAGTTATTTGAAAGAAAAAGACGATAATCTTACCGGCGAGGACGTGCGTGAGGGCTTAACCGCAGTCGTATCGGTCAAGGTGCCGGAGCCGCAATTTGAGGGGCAGACAAAAGCAAAGCTGGGGAATCCGGAGGTGAAGAATGCGGTGGAATCGGTGTTGGGTGATGCACTCGCTTCATTTTTGGAAGAACATCCGCGCGATGCAGAAGAGATTTTGGAGAAATGCGTCCTGACACAACACGCAAGAGTGGCCGCGCGCGCGGCGCGCGATACCGTGCTGCGCAAGGGGGCGCTCGATGGGCTCACGCTCCCGGGGAAGCTCGCAGATTGCTCCACTAAGGATTCGCACCATTCTGAATTGTATATTGTAGAGGGAGACTCTGCGGGCGGCAGCGCGAAACAAGGGCGCAATCGGGAGTACCAGGCCATTCTCCCCTTGAGAGGCAAAATCCTGAATGTGGAACGCGCGCGGCTGGACAAGATGCTGACCAATAATGAATTGAAATCGCTCATCATTGCTATAGGCACGAATTTTGGCGAAAATTTCAATCTCGCGGACCTTCGGTATGAGCGTATCATTATCATGACTGATGCGGACGTGGACGGCGCGCATATCAGGACATTACTCTTAACCTTTTTTTACCGTTATTTCAAGGAACTTATTACCACCGGTCATCTTTTTATCGCACAGCCGCCCCTTTATCGCATACAAAAAGGGAAAGAGTTTTGGTATGCGTATTCTGACCAGGAAAAGGAAAAAGTGCTCTCATCTATAAGGAGCGTTATTCGCGGGAAAGCGGGAGATGCGCAGACAGAAGCATCCTCAAAAGAAGAGGTGGGGACAGCGCGTGCGGGCGAGATAGATATCGGTGAAAAGGTGGGCGGCGCGGTAATCCAGCGATATAAGGGTTTGGGCGAAATGAACCCTACGCAGTTGTGGGAGACGACGATGGATCCCGTAAGGCGGTTCATGTACCAAGTAACCGTCGATGATGCGGAAAAAGCGGATAACATTTTTGACGTACTCATGGGATCTGAAGTTGATCCCCGCAAGCGCTTCATCCAGACCCATGCGAAATTGGTGAAGAATTTGGACGTGTAGATAACTCAAAATTCAAAGTTCATAAATAGAAAATATGGAGGTCCGACGTTACGTCGGACCGTAAATCCTTTATTTTGATATTTGTCCCGCACCTATTATTAAACTCATTGGCATGCGGGATCCCGCTTCTGCGGTGACATTTTGGATTTTACATTAAGGTCATATGCTTTTCCTAAGCACCCTCCGCAACGCTCCTGTCTATGACAGCAGTTTTGCGCTGGTCGGGAAATATAAGGATATTATCGCTTCTGCGGTCGCTGACCAATATGCTCCCGTGAAATCATTGGTGGTGACGCTTTTAAAAGGAAAGGGAGAGTTCGTGATCCTTTGGAGCGTCGTCGAGAATGCGAGCAGGGTGGGTATCCACCTTTCCGCCTTATTATCGCGCGTGACGTCTGCGCAAGTAGACCCTACGGATATCCGTCTGCGGGAAAAGGTCCTTGATCATCAGATTGTCGATATTACTGGCGCGCGTGTGGTGCGCGTGAATGATTTGCAATTGGGGACCATTGAAGGCCGCATGTGCGTCATTGCGATTGACGTGAGCCTGAAAGCGCTTTTGAGACGCCTCAACCTTGATTGGGTGGATGTATTTAATATGATACCGGTGAGGCTTATTGACTGGAGGCAGGCGAACCTTGTATCCGGATCAGTGCAGGTTGCAGCACTTTCCAAAGACGTGGTGCATATGCACCCCGCAGACATCGCAACGATTGTGGAAGATTTAAATGTGAACCAAGGGAGCGAACTGGTAAAATCCTTGGATCTCGCAACGGCTGCACGGGTATTTGAAGAAATAGACCCTGAAACGCGGCGCATCTTAGTGAAAGCGTTGAGTCCCGACAAAGTAGCGCTGATTACCGATAAAATGCCGCTTGATGAAGTCGTTGATCTTTTAAAATCTCTTCCTGCGGCAACGAGCGCGGAGCTGCTCTCTCATCTTCAGTCATCGCGCGCTGCCACAGCGGAACGCTTGCTGCAATACTCAAACCATTCCGCGGGAGGGCTCATGACGACGGAATTTATTAAGTGCAGTATTTCCTGTACCGTTGCCCAAGTCATAGAAGAAATTAAGAAGCGCTCTTTTACCTTTCGTTTCATCCACTATGTGTATGTAGTGGATGATGAGAATCATTTCATGGGAGTTGCCTCTTTTCGGAGGCTGATTACGAGCGATCCGAACCAAACCATGCAGGAGGTCATGCGCGACCGTAAGGGCTTAAAAACATTAAAGCCTGAACAGCCATTGAGAGAGGTTGCGGTTATCATGGCTAAATACAAGCTATTTTCGGCGGCAGTCGTTGATAAAAAAAGGCAGCTGCTGGGAGTGATAACTCTCGATGACATCATGCGCCAGCTCGTATCGCACATATACGATGTATAATTAGACAGTAGAAGTATAATTTTCAGAGCCGTTTCAGTGTATGTTTCGGTGTGCATTCAGTGTAAAAAGCTTCTCTCGCGGAAAAACCTGAATCTTACACGGAAATATACTGAATTGTTCTATAATCTCATGGTACCTATCTTCAAACGCTGGTTGCTGCGTGCGAGCATCATATTGAGCGTGATCGGTCCGGGTATTATTTCCGGGGCGGCGGATAATGATGCGGGTGGCATTACGACCTATTCGATTGTCGGCGCCCATTACGGGTACCAGATGCTTTGGCTTCTTCCCCTCGTCGGGCTTGTGCTCTGGCTTACGCAGGACATGGGTGCGCGTCTTGGGCTTGTAACGGGCAAGGGTCTTGCGGCCCTTATTCGGGAAAATTTCAGCATTCGGCTCACGGTGATCGTCATTGTGCTTACCGCCATATCAAACTGGATGAATATTGTGGCGGAATTTGCCGGCGTCGCATCAGTCGCGCATCTCTACCATATTCCCAAGACGCTTCTCGTGGCGATTGCCGCCTCCGCCATATCATTCGTTGTAATAAAAGGTAATTTTCAGATAGTCCAGCGCGTATTTCTTACTTCATCCTTACTATATCTTGCGTATGTCATCGCAGGATTGAAAGCAAATCCTGATTGGGCGGCGATAGCCAGTGGTTCATTTATTCCTCATTTTTCAATGGAGCACGGGTTTTTGTTTACTGCCATTGCCTTAGTGGGGACCACCGTGACCGCCTGGGGGCAGTTTTTTATTCAATCGTATTATGTGGATAAGGGAGTGAAGGATGCGGATATTAAATTAATGAGGTGGGATATCACTGCAGGCACTTTGTGGACTATCGTGGTTGCTTTTTTTATTGTCGTTGCCACTGCGAGCACGCTTTACCCAAAGGGTATCCAGATCAATGATGCCGCGCAAGCGGCTGCGGCCTTAGAGCCCTTTGCAGGATATCTCGCCAAGCACCTGTTTGCGTGGGGATTGCTTAACGCGTCGCTTTTGGGGGCGGGCGTGGTTACCATTGCGACGTCATATCTCATCACAGAGGCTTTTGGATGGGAAGGGAAGGTGGATTTGGGATTGCGTGAATCTCCCGCGTTTTATAAATTGTTCCTTTTTTTTATCATCACCGCAGGGCTCTTCGTGCTGATTCCCTCAATACCCCTCGTGCCGACCATCGTGTTTTCCCAAGCGCTCAATGCCATGGTGCTCCCTCTGCTTTTTATCTGCATGATGGTTCTCTTAAACAGAAAAGATATTATGGGAATGAAAACAAATTCCCGCCTAAACAACGTGTTAGTCCTTGCCGCAATTTTATTGGTGAGCGCACTCAATGTCAGTTATTGTTATGCGCTCGTTTCGAAATTTTTCAAAATACTATAACATTTTACTAAACAATATTTTTCCGGACCTGCAAGTCTATACAGGTTCTTTTTTTTATGCTATACTGCTCTGTTACGTAATAAAAAAAGCGCATTTTGGTCGATGCGCAATTAATACAAATATAAACAAACACCATTTTTATGTTTATTAAAAAAATATTACATTGGATCGGTTATTTCGCGGTGTTGGGCTCATTTACGCTCATCATGATTGTGGGACCAGGGAAATTCACCTCGATTGAGGAGGTCCTGGCCCAAGGCTTTGATGATGTGGCGGAAGGTGAGCTTTTTATATTGTCTGATGTGCCTTCAAGTGGGCATCCGTCTCTGCGGCTCTCGCAACGCGAGCAAGTATGCCGCATAAAAAGTGATTTATTTGAAAGGCTTGCATCAGAATTGCCAAGTTTTAACGGCAGGGAAGTGCAGATTGGCCATGCGCGTGTGAGGCTTTTGAATACTACTGGCACAAATATTGACGTGTTGGAATTTATGCGGAAGTTTCGGTTAGGGGAGGAAGACTGCATGACGGTGTCGTTTCACAGCTTTTTATATCCGTTTTTCCATGGCGGGGTGAGTTGACGCAAGGGATGACGGCATGAAAAGACGCAGTTGTCTCGCCCGGCGAGCGAGACACTGCTTGACTCTCGGCCTCGTTCTCCCGCATAGCGGGAACCATGCCCACTCGGCCTCCGAGACACTTTTCATTACCGTCATCCCTTGCTGGAGTGATAAGAATTGAGACTATGAATATACTTCAAACTTTATAGATATCTGCTCGATTTATATGAAGTCTAGTCAATAACATTTTCCTTGATATGGAAAAGGTGCTTCACAAACTATTTTACGGATTTTTGGTCGGTGCATTGGTGGCGTCTCTCGCATTATTCCTAAATTATCAATTATCATCCGCGACAGGATATTGGAACGCCTTTGGGAGAATTTATTTTTATTTTCTTATCGCCTATACTTGGTATATATTTTTACTCCTTTTTGTGGATGATTTCCGGGTTAAGAAATACCCTGCGTATGACGGTGCGCTTATATCCGTGATCATGCCTTGTTATAATGAAACCCCGGAGCTTCTTGCGCTCTCTCTCCGTTCCATTATGGAGGCGCGGGGCAATATGGAGATAATCATAGTCGACGACGGGTCGACAAATGCCACAAAAGATACCCTTGCAAGGCTTGAAGGTTATGCGAACATTCGGGTGCACCGTTTTCCTGCCAATAAAGGGAAACGCCATGCGCTCCATTACGCGGTAACGCATCTGGTAAAAGGAGAGTTCGTGGCATGCGTCGACAGCGATACGGTAGTGGACCGAGATGCGCTGACGCGCGTGGTGGAGCCGCTTTTGGATCCCTCGGTCGGCGCATCCACTGGCGATGTGCGGCTATTGAATGAACGCACGAATTGGCTGACGCGCATGGTAGGCGCGTATTACTGGGTAGGATTGAATATTTATAAACGCGCGCAGTCTGCGCTTGGCATCGTGGTATGCTGCAGCGGATGCCTTTCCGCCTACCGGCAGGAAACACTTTTAAAGATTATTGATGAATTTGTCGCGCAGGAATTTTTCAATGAGCCGTGCACCCATTCCGAAGACCGGCACTTGACCAATCTCGTCTTAAAGCAGGGGTACAGGGTGGTTTACCAGGACCGCGCAGTAAGCTATACCCATACGCCTGATACGCTCAAAGGGTTTCTCAAACAGCAGCAGCGCTGGAAAAGGGGTTACGTGCGCGAATCTATTTATACGCTCTCATGGGCGTGGCGCACGAGAAAAATTCTCTTCTTCGAAATCATCCTCTGGGATTTGACACTCACCTTTCTCTCGCTCGGGATCCGTGTCGCGTCGCTTCTTCTCTTCATCACCCAGCCGCTTTTCTTCATCCGGTTCATACTGCCCGGTTGGCTCTACTTCATGAGCGTGCGGTACGTCTTCATGCTCTTTTATGCGCCCCAAAAAATCCTCGGCCTTATCTACTACACGTTCCTCTATGAATTCGTGCTCTATTGGCAGAATATCATCGCGCTCTTTACCCTGAAAAATAAGAGCTGGATTACGAGATAACCTCTATAATTCTGTTTAAATATGGATTTCATTGAACAAGAGCAATCCTGTTTTTGTGTCATGTAGGTTGCTTTTTCCCGCAGATCATGTAAAATCGTTGAGAATAAATAATGTTCGTTGACAATTTCCATTCAACAAAGAAAGGCAAAGACATGAAAAGATTTGCTTTATTACTGGGGATGTTAATCTCCTTGCAGTCGTATGCAATTCAAAGGTTGCAGGTCGAGGTTAAGGGGGATAGTGTCTGGATGAAGTGTAAAAATTCAGTCCAGACCTTCTACACTCCCGGCTATCATTCTGCTGATAGCACATTGGGAGTGCTCACCTTCGATTCCGTTGCAGTTCGGCTGCCCGAATTGGGGAGAAATAATTCCTGTGGGCAGCATGATGGGATTGGATTGTATCATCTCACTTCGGGCTTGGTGCCGGAAAAATTTGGTGATAATTTACAAGTCACCTTTCGTGCATCAGGTAAGGTGATTTTTTGTCGAGGGGAGATCTTTAGAGAAGAGGCGGAATTGGAATTTCCCAATCTCTTCACGGCGCGGGAATTCCCGATATTCTGGGCTGATTCAACGAATTATTCGGTGGATTATTTTCCGCTGAATAATCTAGATACTGTCAGGACAGTCTTTATCTGGACTGATAGTGGGAAGGCACTTTTAGATTCTGCACGAATTCTTATTGCGGAGGCAATCCGGGAGGTGGGGAACTACGCGCCTCAATTTTGGCATAAACATCTGCAGAATTGGGGAGGATCGCATTACACATTGACTGTAATGTTGGGAACTCCCTACATCGGTTTGGAGCATTTGAATACTCCATTTGCTGGTGTGTCAAAGGAATACTTACCACTGTTAAAACCACTTATAGTTCACGAAATGTTTCATAGTTTCGTGGGCAAAAGTCTAATGCCCGCCTCATACGTAAATCTTGTGGGATACCATCCTACCGATGCCCTCGGCTTTTATGAAGGTTTAACGACTTTCATAAGTCAGCGTTATACAATATTTCCCGTCGAGTTCATACAGGATTTGACATATTCTTGGATGAGGACAGATATGTCCAAGGGGCGAGACTTAATTGAATTAAGTTACGTACCAGGAGAATTAGAATCCCCCTACTGGAATGGAAGGATATTTTGGATCGCCATGATTGGGAAAATAAATATTGATGATTGGTTGGAGTGGATGTTCGAGAAAAAATTAATCGATCGTAATATTCCAATTTCAGTCAGCATGGATTCTATATATACATGGCTAAGCGACTATAAAGCAGGTGTTGGGGATTATGCTCAACGAATTATCCATGGTGAATATTATCATGATGCTGATTCGTTACTTCAGTATCATGGATATCGAAAAACATATCTCCGTGATTATAGCATTAACTATATAGGCCCTTACTATTGGAGGGACGGGAAGGTTGGAGGATACATTTATGAGGGTATGGATCAGTATCATTTACCCTTAGACTATAAATTTAGTTGTATCCTTAGCGGAAGTGATTCGCTATCTTTAGGTCCAAACGGTGACGGTATGAAATTATTGCGACAATTTCCTGATAGTTTATTTTCTGTCCTAGTTACCTCTTCACGGGGGAGGGAAGTGATAAAGCTTTCTAAAAATTTATATTTCCCTTCTGGGGAATCTTATTACTTTGAGGGCAAGATACATTTTGCCCAGGTGCCCCTTGCGAGGCGGGAAGAGACCCTAAAATTCTGGCGGCAGTTGGTCCGCCAGTAAAAAGAATTAACGTGAAAGGATTTGGAAAGGGCCTTAGATTAAAAACCTAAGGCTTTTCAAATTGTCGAAAATGCTGGAGAAGGGTATAATACCATTATGCAAAAGAGTTTTTATCGGAAAAGGCAGCACATAGAAACTTCATGGGATGAGTCGGCGCAGTGGTACCACGGGCTGGTGGGCGAGAAGGGGATGGAGCTCCAAAGAGCGGTCGTGTTCCCACAGGCGCTTCGGTTGCTTCATTTGCAGCCTCACGAGAGGCTGCTTGATGTCGCGTGCGGGCAAGGCGCGTTTTGCCGGGAAGCGGTGCGTTATTGTAGAGAGATCGCAGGTATAGATGCATCACCGCAGTTGATTGCATTAGCTCGCAATAATTTTTTATATCGGAATTCTAATCTTACATCCAAGGAAACCTCCCCTCACATCCCCTCCTTCGTAAGGAGGGGAGGGGGTGGTCTCGTTAATATATCAAAAAAAATTAAATATTATGTAGGCGACGCAAGGAAATTGCCAAAGGAAGTGGTAGGGGAGCGTTTTGACGCCATTTCATGCATACTTGCCATTTCAAATATTGATCCCATAAAACCCGTATTTGAAGAATGCAAGAAAATTTTAAAACCGTCAGGCCGCTTGGTGCTGGTGGTTGCGCACCCCTGTTTCCGCATCCCGCGGCAGAGCGGGTGGGGGTGGGACGAGCAGAGGAAGCTGCAGTACCGGAGGGTTGACCGCTATTTGAGTGAAATGAAAATTCCCATTCAAATGCATCCGGGAGGGCGTTCGCACGAGGTGACGTGGACATTTCATCGTCCGCTCGGGGTGTATATGCGCGCATTGACAGAAGCAGGTTTTGCTGTTGACGCGATGGAAGAATGGACTACCAACCGCAAAAGCACGCCCGGACCACGTGCGCGCGCAGACATGAATTCTAAACAGGAAATACCACTATTTTTAACGATGAGAGCAATCAGTGTTAATGTCAAAGCTCAAAGTTTCCCACCTCAGCGGGATCCCGCTTTCCTTGAGAATAAGAAATCAAGGAGCGGGACAAATGCCATGGTTCGACAGTAGTTCGACAGGCTCACTATGACATAGCTCACCATGACAAATAAGATGTGTCATCCTGAGCCGAGTCGAAGGGTTGTCATTCCTTTGAACTTTGTCCCGCACTATGAATTATTTTATCTAAGGTATGCGGGATCCTGCCTGAGCAGTGAGATTTTGAATTTTGAAATTATTGTGATATGACCGAACAAATTACATCAAAAGATTTTTTTAATGATGTGCTTAAATGCCAAGTGTTAGGTTTGTTTGTCCATCCCACCCGCAATACTCCGGTGGTGTTTATCGGGACTGAAGATGAGCGCATTGTGATACCAATATGGATAGGATTTTTGGAGGCGCAAGCAATCCTCTTTGCTTGGAAGAAAATCACCCCGCCCCGCCCCTTAACGGTTGACCTTCTGGTATCTCTGATTACCGAAGATTTCAATGCGGCGGTTGAAGAGGTAAAAATCCATACGTTGCAGGAGGGCACGTATTACGCTTCTCTTGTCATTGTGTCCCGCGGAGGCGAGCGCAAGGTGAGGGACGCGCGCCCATCGGACGCGATCGCGATTGCGCTCCGCACTCATGCGTCACTCACCATAAATCCTGCGCTTCAGGATGCGACCGCGCATGAACAGAAGGATGCCAAAGCGCTTCTTGATTTCCTTCGGCTTGAGCATGAAGATCAGCAGGATACCCTTCAAGAGGAACAAAGTTTATCATAAATAATTGTATAGGAATTTCAATAAGCGTTAAGTCGCATATCATGTGGCGACAGGTGGCTCCTTATCCCATCAGTAGAGGCTAGTTTACACTAGCACCATGCCAGTTTACGCAACAAAAGTACGGAGTTTAATTTAGTGCATTATTTTTGAATTTTTGGTTTAATGCAACTATGCCAAGTAATACTACATTCAAGAGGGAGGCAGGATCTATGCACTTATTTGTTGGGAATATAATTTAGCGAAAACATATTAGCCCTATAAAATTCGCTCAGTAAAAGAAGAAAATATAAATTAAATTCACCCAAAGCATGGATATAATATAAATATGCGACGCAAAGGTTTTACCTTGATAGAATTATTAGTGGCGATCTCCACATCGGCCTTTTGGCGACTTTGGCCGTCACCAGCTTGAATAACGCCAGGGTTAAGGCCAGAGACGCGAGGAGATTGGGCGATATTGACAGCATCAAAAGGCGCTTGATCTAATGTATGATGATCACGGTAATTATGCGATATCATGCACCGGAACCAGAATTGCGACCTGTAATATGCAGCCGTATCTTGAGTCCGTAAATGTGCTCGATCCCTTAAAATCAACTACAGCGTGTAATGGCGCTAATTCAAGTGACTGCGATTATTCATTCTTATTTCGTTTACCCACTGGGCAACATTACTTAATTTATTTTCGCTTAGAGGGCGCAACCAGCCTTGGCAATAGCGGGCCGACAAATTGCGCGACTAATGAGGAAATGACTATTTGCGCCGATGATTTATCCATGGCTGGCTGTAATTTGAAAGATGTGTCTTACAATCCTGAGTGCGCTGTTGTTGATTTTGATAAAGATGGTATAATTAGCAGGGCGTCAGAACTTGCCGCTTATAGCCAATAAATATAATTTTTTAACCAATTTCCTTGAGAGTTTATTTATCGCTAACCCTAATACATAATACAAAAATTATATGTTAGACATCAACAGATTCGCTCGGGAAAAGAAGCAATTAAAGTTCACCCAAAGTATGGGTATAAAATAAATATGCGACGCAAAGGTTTTACATTGATAGAGTTATTAGTTGTCACTAGCATTATTGGTTTGCTGGCAACTTCAGCCGTGGTAGCGCTAAATAATGCGAGGCAGAAAGCCAGAGATACGGCGCGGTTGAGTACTGTAGATAAAATTAGAAAAATAATGTCATATAAACTTAATAATAATGATGTAAATTTTGGTTGCAGCGCTGTTGACACTACTTATCCGGTTTATACCTGTTCAACTTTTCCAGAATATGTGGCAAATTTAGAAACTTTTAAAGATCCGACTAAGCCAACAGAAGCGTGTAATGGCACAAATACAACTAATTGTAATTACGCTTTTAATTATAATCCATACAGAGGAACAATCTATCTTTTATATTTTAGATTAGAAGGCCCAACCATTTTAGGCAATACTGGTGCGATTAATTGCGTTGCCACGCCAACAGGTATGGCTTGCGGGACTGATATTTCAATTTTTGGTTGTAGCAGTTCGTGCAGTGGGAGCTCAAACTGGAGCTATTGTTCTATATTTGATTTTAACGGCAGTGGGTGCGTGGATGCAAACGATAGGTCTTATACTTGGAATAATAGATAATATTCTTTTATAAAACTTAATAAATATGCGACGCAAAGGTTTTACATTGATAGAGTTATTAGTTGTCACTGGCATTATTGGTTTGCTGGCAACTTTGGCCGTGGTGGCGCTAAATAATGCGAGGCAGAAAGCCAGGGATACTAAAAGATTAGTTGACATTAATGCTATTAGAAAAGCCATGGCTTTTAAATTTGATAATAATGAAGTTGGTGATTATCAGTGCGACGAGGCGCGCGGTCCAAGTAATGCTTGGGTTTTTCCAGTTTATACTTGTGATGGGCTTGCCTCTTATCTGCCAAGATTTGCTAATATTAAGGATCCTTTAAATACTGATAATCCTTGCGATGGAACTAATACAGATGGTTGTAATTATGCCTTTTATAACCCACCATATAGCGGTACTGCTTATTTAATTTATTTTCATTTAGAAGGTAGCACTAAGTTGGGTAACAGTGGTGCAGCTAATTGTGTGGCGACAGCTAGCAATTATTCATGTGCTGATAATGTCTCTTTTTTCTATTATTGCAGTAATACTTGTCAAGGTGATCAAAAGTGGCAGACATGTTCTATTTATGATGCTAATGGCAGTGGTTGCATTGACGCCAATGATAGATCATATTTTTGGAATAATAGATAAATTTTTTTCATAAGACTTAATTTATTATTACTTTTTTAAATCATATGTTAGACATCAACAGATTCGCTCGGGAAAAGAAGCAATTAAAATTAAAGTTCACCCAAAGCATGGGTATAAAATAAATATGCGACATAAAGGTTTTACATTGATAGAGTTATTAGTTGTCACTGGCATTATTGGCTTGCTGGCAACTTTGGCCGTGGTGGCGCTAAATAATGCGAGGCAGAAAGCCAGGGATACTAAAAGATTAGTTGACATTAATGCTATTAGAAAAGCCATGGCTTTTAAATTTGATAATAATGAAGTTGGTGATTATCAGTGTGACGCGGCGCGCGGTCCCAGTGATATTTGGGTTTATCCAGTTTATACTTGTGATGGGCTTGCCTCTTATCTGCCAAGATTTGCTAATATTAAGGATCCTTTAAATACTGATAATCCTTGCGATGGAACTAATACAGATGGTTGTAATTACGCCTTTAATTCTCCACCATATAGCGGCACTGCTTACTTAATTTATTTTCATTTAGAAGGTAGCACTAAGTTGGGTAACAGTGGTGCAGCTAATTGTGTGGCGACAGCTAGCAATTATTCATGTGCTGATAATGTTTCTTTTTTCTATTATTGCAGTAATACTTGTCAAGGTGATCAAAAGTGGCAGACATGTTCTATTTATGATGGCGATGGTAGTGGTTGCATTGACGCCAATGACAGATCATATTTTTGGAATAATAGATAATATTCTTTTATAAAACTTAATTTATTGTAATATAAAATTTATTTCTAACCTCCCCCACCGATCGCCACACTCCTGTCCCCAATCTTAGTATGAATCATTCCACCATAGTCTCATTCATCCACTATAATTATCGAACGTCAACTATGTGTGGCATTGGAAGTTGACCCTATAGAATCACTTAATGCTTCACACATAATGTTTAGATTAACCTTTATTCCCCCATACCATCCGTGGTGTACGTATACCTGGGTGAGTTCTACGTGGTTGATATATTGGATATGACAACCAATGAATTGCGGGAAAAATTCCTTGATTTTTTTGCCACCAAAGGGCACGCTATCATCCCTTCTGCATCCCTTATTCCAGAGCACGATCCCACCGTGCTTTTTACCACCGCGGGCATGCATCCGCTGGTTCCTTATCTCTTAGGGGAATCGCATCCTAAGGGGAAGAGAATAGCTGACGTGCAAAAATGCATACGCACGACGGATATTGATGAGGTGGGAGACCAATGGCATCTCACTTTTTTCGAAATGCTAGGCAATTGGTCGCTCGGGGACTATTTTAAGAAAGAAGCGATTGAATGGAGTTGGGAATTTTTAACCGATTCTCGGTGGCTCGGTATTGACTCTGAACGGCTCGCAGTAAGCATATTTGCAGGTGATAAGGATGCGCCGCGCGATGATGAAGCGGAAGGCTACTGGCTCAATGCCGGCGTGCCCAAGGAGCGCATTTTCACCTATCCCAAAGAGAAGAATTGGTGGGGGCCTGCGGGCGAGACAGGGCCGTGCGGCCCGGATACGGAAATGTTTTATGACACCAGGCGTCCCCACGATCCACACTATGGCCAAGAATGTCATCCGAACTGCGATTGCGGGCGCTGGACTGAAATTTGGAATGACGTATTCATGCAGTTTAATAAGCAGGCTGATGGAGCCTTTGTGCCGCTGAAACAGAAAAACGTGGACACTGGTATGGGTCTCGAGCGGGTCGTCGCGGTGCTCACGGGCAAGACGACTGTATTTGAAACGGATGCATTCCAAAGCACCATTGACGCGATCATCGGGCTTCTCCCGAATTCTGTGGCACAGCCGTCCGCAAATTCAAGCATACGCATTATCGCCGATCATATACGCGCCGCGGTGTTTATCATGGGTGACGATCTCGGCGTGCTCCCGTCCAATGTGGACCAAGGATATGTGGTGCGGCGCCTGATACGCCGTGCCGTGCGGCATGGCCACACCTTGGGGATAGAGCGGGGATTTACCAAAGTCGTCGCGAGCGCGGTCATCGGACATTTTGCGTCCACCTATCCTGAACTTGAGCGGAATGCGGACCGGATACTGAAAGAAATTGATGCGGAAGAAGTGAATTTCAGAATGACACTAGAGAGGGGGAGTAAGGCATTGGAGAGGATTTTAGCGGGCAAGAACGCCGTAAACGGCAATGACGCGTTCGAGCTCTATACTACCTATGGATTCCCCCTTGAACTCATTAAGGAAATCGCGAAGGAAAAAGGAGTGCCAGTTGATGAAACTGGATATAGCAGCGCATTTGCGGCGCATCAGGCGCTTTCTCGAAGCGGCGCACAGAAGAAATTTAAAGGAGGACTTGCTGACCATACGGAAAAAATCGTCCGCATGCATACGGCAACCCATCTTCTCCATCAGGCGCTGCGCATGGTGCTGGGCAAGGACGTATATCAGAAAGGTTCAAATATTACTGAAGAACGATTACGATTTGATTTTTCCTATCCTCAACGGCTCACTCCCGAGGAGCTTGCCCGCACAGAGGGGATAGTGAATGAAAAAATTGCAGAAGATCTGCCTGTACTCTGGGAGGAAATGGCCGTGGAGGAAGCTAAGCAAAAAGGCGCCATGGGCATATTTACCGAACGATATGGAGAAAAGGTGAAAGTGTATCGCATCGGGGATGCCTCGAAAGGTTCAGGACAGATTTTTTCCCAAGAAATTTGCGGAGGCCCTCATGTAGACCACACAGCCCTTGTGGGCCATTTTTCCATAGTAAAGGAAGAAGCGGTCAGCGCGGGGGTGCGCCGCATTAAAGCAGTAGTCACATAAAACACGGTATGCCTCCTGTTTCAATCGGCGATGATGCAGCGGATATGTCTCCGCAGAAGGAATTCGTGCGCGTGTCTGACACTGTTTCGCTTATTTTTGACGAGCATCACACTCTTTGGGAGCTCGTGAAAGCGGTAAAAAGGGCGCGTGGAATCCGCATAGAGGTAACCGTGCCCGCTCGCCATCCTAGTTTCCAGTCGGCGGTGGCGATGGAATATCTCTCAATAGCATTGTTGCGGATCAAAAAAGAAATATGTTTCATCACGCATGATCCTGAATTACAGGAGCGACTGGCACTGTACGGTTTGAATGCTATCGCTCCTCGCGCCCCCCAAGAACTGACGGAACCTCCTGCCCGCGATCATCTTATACGTTCATTTTTTAAACAGCCTATGCGGCCGTTCCAACGCCAAAAAAAGAAATACTTGCGAGGTTGGTGGTTTATTTTATTTATTGCGTTGGCCGTCATATTATTTTTATTTACTTCGATCACTCCCCGTGCGCATATTACTCTTATTCCGGATGTGAAAGTCATAGAACGCAAAGCAGGCGTGCTCATTAATGCCGAATGGCCCAATCAGCAGAGGGACGCCGCCCATCTGCGCGGGAAGGTGCTCAAGGAGGAAGGGACATATGCGACGACCACCCCTATCACCGACTTATCAGAAAGCGGAGAAAAAGCAAAGGGTGAGGCGCGCATAGAAAATCAGACAGGACAAGAGGTGGCGCTCTCTATTGGCACCGAATTATTAAGCGACGACGGCATGGTGTATGTCAGCGAGAGCGCACTTACGATCCCTGCCGCGTATGTTGCGGAGGATGCCACCATAAAATTTGGCACGCTTTCCGCAACGCTCACCGCCAAGGAACCTGGAGTTAAAGGAAATCGCTCAAGCGGCAGGTTTACGATTCCGTCGCTCCCCTCAAACAAGCAGCAGCGCATCTGGGCGGTCATCACGTCTCCCTTTACCGGAGGGTCGGATCGCATGGGGAAGGTAGTGCGCCAAGAGCACGTGGCTGCACTTGAACCGCTATTATGGGACAGACTGCAGCAGGATTTATTCCAGACGCTAGAATCGCGATTGGGCAATGAATGGTTTGTTGCCTTTCCGCTTACTACGGCAACCGTGACGAACCTCACCGTGGACCCACCGTTAGGGGTAGAAGCAGATGCTGTTTCTTTAAATATGAAAGGGACCATGCAGGCGCTTGCGTTTTCTTCCGCAGACGTACTCCGCGCGTTTGGCGCTAATGTACAAATATGCGGTTCATTTCAGAATGGAAAATCAGAGGTCTGCGCGATACGCGTGGATAAAGTGCGAAAACTTGATATGGAGAAAAGGAAAGGGGACGCAGAGTTTGTATTTTCCAAAGTCCAGACGCCTCCTTTTGATCCTGTTGCGCTTTCTGAAAAAATTACAGGGAAAAGCGTGCAGCAAGCGCGCCTCACCCTGCTCTCTCTCCCGGGAGTAAAAGATGTAAGGATTTCATTGCGTTGGAGTTTGAGAAACTATATACCGCGGGATGCGGACCGTATTACCATTGAAGTTGCGCAACAAGAGTTGACACAACCGTGAGAGTATTCTATGATATTGTCACCGTGTTCTTTGGTGTTATTTTTCAAAATTTTCGAATAATTCACCTATTATAACCCAACCTTCTGGGAAATAAGATAAAGAAGGTTGAGGTTTAATTTATGCAACAAAACCAAACAGGGAGCAGCGGGGCGGTACCATCTGCCGCACCCATAAGCAATGAGGGGAATTTAGGGATCCAAACGAACCGGAAAGGTTTTATTGACGCCATTGGCGAAGTCGTTGAATTACTGCCGGCGGCCACCTTTAGAGTGAAATTGGAGAACGGCCATGAAATTTTATGCCATCTCTCCGGGAAAATGCGTATGAACCGCATTCTTCTTTTGCCGGGTGACAGGATAAAAATAGAAATGAGTCCGTATGATCTGAGTAAAGGAAGAATTACTTACAGGTTTTGAATCGTTCTGTTATGAAAGTACGTGCATCAGTAAAGCCAATTTGTACGAAATGCAAGATAGTGCGGCGCCATGGCCGTCTTTATGTCACATGTGCGAATCCGAAACATAAGCAGAGGCAAGGATAAGTCTTGAAAATGCAAAACGCAAAATCTCACCGCTTTAGCGGGATCCCGCATACCATTGAGATTAACAATAAGGTGCGGGACAAAAGTCAAAATTATGGAGATACGACGTTACGTCGGATCGGAATACCTTCATTTTGATTTTTGAGTTTTGGTTTTTGATTTAATTTAAGATATGGCTCGTATTGCAGGTGTAACGCTTCCTCCACATAAGAGAATAGATATCGGCCTAAGCTATATTTATGGCATAGGGCGTTCATTAAGCGTGCGCATACTTGCGCAGACGAATGTGAATCCGGCAACGCGCGTAAAAGACCTGAACGATGATGAGGTATCACGTCTGCGCGAATACATCGAGAAGCAATACAAAGTGGAAGGTGATCTGCGGAGAGAGGTGATGCTCAACATTAAACGTTTGAAAGAAATTGGATCCTACCGCGGCATCCGCCATGCGCGGGGTTTGCCGGTACGCGGCCAGAGGACAAAGACCAACTCAAGGACGGTGAGGCACAATGAGCGCCGTACCATGGGATCTGGCCGCAAGCCTGCCGCACAAAAGACTTAAGATTTTTTATGGAAGAAAATACTACACCAAATTCTCCATTACCACAAGAATCTCAAAAAATTGAGGTAGCCGCAGCAAAAGCAGCGGCACCCCACCCCCATAAGGCGAACAAACCGCTGCAAAGCCGTGGGCATGTCCATATTCTTGCTACCTTCAATAATACCTTGGTGACCGTGACAGACCTTGGCGGCAATGTACTCACCTGGGCTTCTGCGGGAAAATGCGGATTCAAGGGCCCCAAGAAAGCGACACCCTACGCGGCCGGGGTCATCATTCGTGCGGTAGCGGACAAGGCGAAGGAAATGGGGATCCGTGAAATAGAAGTATTTGTGCGTGGTGTGGGTGCAGGCCGCGAATCGGCAGTGCGCGCACTTGCGGCAAACGGCTTTTTGATTACTGCAATTCGCGATGTGACCCCTATACCTCATAATGGGGTTCGTGCGCCGAAACCGAGACGAATTTAGTTTTATAATCACGAGTTAGGAATTACTTCGTATGGGACGAAAATTAGGGCCAAAAGGTAAGATTAGCCGCAGAATTGGAGAAAAGCTCCAGCTTAAAGGTGAGCGCGATTTGAGCGCGAAACATGCGTTTACCAGAAGGAATTATCCTCCCGGAATTCATGGACCGAAAGGATACGGGCGCCTCACAGAATATGGTATTCAGCTGCGGGAGAAGCAAAAGCTCAAAGCGCTTTTTGGGATGATGGAGCGACAGTTTGCGCGCGCCATGGAGAAAGCTTTGACATTTAAAGGGGAGACGGGCTCGAAGCTGCTTGAATTGCTGGAGCGCAGGTTAGACAATGTGATTTTCCGATTGCATCTTGCGTCATCGCGCGCGCAGGCTCGCCAACTCGTCAGTCACAGATATGTGCTCGTAAATAATAAAAGAGTATCTATCCCTTCTTATGAGATAAAGGTAGGGGACAGTATAAGTTTTACTCCGCGGTTTTTATCGCTCCAGATTGTGAAAGACCGTCTTGCCGCTCAAAAATCGATGAATTTAAATGCACCCTCGTGGCTTGAGTTTGATTATGATGCGCTCAAAGGAATGGTGGTCCATATTCCGGAGCTAAAAGAGTGCGAACCTAATATCGATACGCGGCTCATTGTAGAATTTTATTCACGTTAATTATTATTGACCTCAATTATAATACCACCACTTTCATATGGTAGAACCTCTTATTCATCCAAGACACATTACTCTCGTTGAAGAAACTGATAATCGTACACAGTTTACGATCGAACCTCTCTATCCGGGATATGGGACGACGCTCGGGAATTCCTTAAGGCGCATACTTCTCTCTTCACTGCCAGGGTGCGCGATCAGCGCGATGGCGATCCCCGGGGTCCACCATGAATTTTCCACTTTAAAGGATATCAAAGAGGATGTGGTAGATATTCTATTGAATTTAAAACAAGTGCGGTTCCGCATGGAGGGCGAACATGAGGAACCGGTTCCCATAACGCTGGAATTTAATGGGAGCGGTGAGATTTTGGCAAAGGAATTCAAAACATTCGCAGGGATAGAGGTTGTAACACCGCTGGTGCATATCGCCACCGCGACCAGCCCCGATACAGAATTTAACCTCGTCGTATATCTTACGCGTGGGAGAGGATTTTTGCCTGTGGAGTCCCGAGAAAAAGAGAAGCTTGATATTGGCACTATTGCCATAGATGCGATTTATTCGCCTGTGCGGCACGTAGCGCTCAATTTAGAGCATGTGCGGGTGGGCCAGATGACAAATTTCGATAAGATAGTGCTTACCGTAGAAACTGACGGAAGCATATCCCCGAAAGACGCTCTTATTCAGTCACTTGATATATTCCGCGATCAAATATCATCACTCGTGTTTGAGGATGCGCAGGAACACATGAAATCGTCTGTGGAGGAACCAACGCATGAGTCCGGAGAATCGCAGCCTCAAGAAAAATCAGACGGGGGAAATAATGTACAAGAAGAAGCAGCGTTAGATGCGCCTAAGAAAAAGACAAAGCGAAGCAAGAAGAACGCGGCATAATGCCTGACGGGTCAGAATTGCTAATCGTATAAATACCTGACTTGTATGAGACACCGAAAAAACAAAATTACCCTGGATCGAGGTTCCGCCCATCGGAATGCCTTACTTCGTAATATGGCAACGAGTCTGGTATTGTATGATCAAATCCAGACGACAGAGGCAAAGGCGAAGGCGCTCCGCCCCTTCGTGGAACGGCTCATTACCCTCTCGAAAAATCCCACATTGGCAAACCGAAGGATGCTCATCAAAGTGTTCTACACGAAAGGCGCGGTGCGCAAGGCATGTGACGTATTAGGGCCTCGATATAAGGATCGCAAAGGAGGATTTTTACGGATTACCCATCTCGGGACACGCCGTGGCGATGCGGCGCGTTTGGCGCATATCACATTTGTATGAACGCAGTATCCAAACCCGCAGCCATCACACTCGATGCGTCAGGGGAGAGTTTAGGTAGGCTCGCGTCTCTCGCTGCCCAGTATCTTCAAGGCAAGCATCTCGTGTCATATAGTCCCAATAAAGACGAGGGTGTGTCAGTCACAGTTAAGAATCTCTCGTCAGTGCATATGGCAGTGCCAAAACTTACGGGTAAGCGTTATTATACCCACACCAATTATCCCGGCAATATGCGTATTGCCACCTTGAAGGAGAAATGGACAAAGAACCCGCAAAAATTATTCGTGAAGATGGTAGGAGGCATGTTGCCTAAAAATAAATTAAGAAAAGAAAGGCTCAAGAGGCTCTTGTTCGCATAATTTATTATTTCGACATTTTACACTTTCCGCGTAGTTCCGCGTAACGTCGGCGTAAGTCCGCGTTAAAAACCTTATTATCGCAGACATACGCGGACTCCACGCAGACTGACGCAGACGATATGAACTGTAGGTTAATTTAATTTTATGTCTTCCAGCAGCGCATCAACACCCAAAAAAATAGCACGCAAGCCCGCTACAAGACGCACCCCCGCGCCAAAGTATACGCGAACGGAAAAAGCTATACCTGTCGTAAGGCACGTCACCCCCAAAGCGCATCATGAATTGAAAAGCGCAACGCCAAAGGCAGAGCAGAGCGAGAAGCGTTTTTTCTATGCGGTCGGGCGGAGGAAAGAATCTATCGTGGGGGTGAGGCTCTATTTCACGCAACCTGCAGCATTTAAAGTCAATGGGAAGGATCTTGAAAAGTATTTTTCCTATCCTTTATATGAAGCACTCGGTCACGCACCTTTGGGTGCCGTGGGTTTAGAGGGCAAGGTATCAGTGATTGCACGCGCGCAAGGGGGAGGGAAACACGGTCAGGCGGTAGCGCTGCGTATGGCGGTAAGCCGGGCGCTTGTGGTATATGATGAGCAATTGCGCCCCACCTTGCGTGCGCACGGGTATCTGACGCGCGATCCAAGAGCAAAAGAAAGGAAGAAATACGGCTTAAAACGCGCCAGGCGCGCGCCGCAATGGCAGAAACGCTAACCCTAGACGCAGATATACGCAGATCAAAACGCAGATTAACGCAGATAGTGTAGAGTTATTTAATCCTGCCTTTCTAGGCGGGATTTTCATTTTGATAGTTTAGCGATACACTATAGGTGATGTCGGTACCGCAATTACCCAAAGGGAAAATATTATTGGTAACTACTGATTACCCGCCTGCGACAGGAGGGGTAGCGTGGTATTATGAAAATTTAGTGCGCAGATTGAACGCTGCGGAGACCCCCTCCGTCTCCCCCATGGCAAGGGAGAGATTCAGAGGAGGTGATGCGAGAGTTGTAGTATTATTGTTGGGTCGATGGACGCTCACGCCATGGTGGCCGTTATTGATATTTCCCTTATTACTTAAAACTATTAAACTTAAAACTGATGTCTGGTGGGTGGGGCAGGTGCTGCCAGTGGGTACGGTGGTATGGCTGTTATCACATCTTTGGCCTAAATATTATATTGTTTCAACACATGGCATGGACGTGCTTTTGCCTTTGTATTCCCCAAGGAAGCGATGGCTCATGAAGCGTATATTAAACCGCGCCACATTGATTACTACAAACAGCGAATGGACGAAGCAAAAAATTATTGAAAATTATTTTTCAAGGAACAAGGAACAAGGAACAAGAAACAAAATTGAGGTAATATATCCTGAACCGAAACCGAAACGAAAGGCGGCGCGTGAAGAGATTTTAGCGTTGCGGACAAGGCTGGGAATCCCTCATGATGCGAAAGTCTTACTGACGGTGAGCAGGCTTGTGGCGCGAAAAGGAATTGATTGCGTATTGCGCGCATTGCCGGAGGTATGGCGCCGTTCGCCCCATCTTCATTATGTGATTGTGGGAGAAGGCGACCAGTTGCCAGTTTATCAGTCCATAGTTTATCAGTTGGCGCCATCCGTAGGGGTGAATGGCCATTTATCCATACACTTTGTCGGGAAGGCGAGCGACGAGGAGTTGGCGGTTTATTATTCTTTGGCGGATGAATTTATTTTATTACCGCGAGAATCTCACGGCGATGTGGAAGGATTCGGCATTGTATTTTTAGAAGCGGATCAGTACCATGTACCAATTATTGCAACACTTTCTGGAGGCACGGGAGAGGCATTGCAAAAATGCAAGCAGGTGACTGTTGTTCATGATCCTTTCAATATTCACGAGGTAGCAAATGCAATTATATCAAATCTTAAACCTATTGATGGTTAATGTGCTATGGATACAATTTCAATAATAATCCCCGCCTTTAACATGCAGCGTGCGCTTGCGCGCTGTAGTGTGCATGTTGCGGAACAAACTCTAAAACCCTCGGAGGTTATTATTGTTGACGACGGTTCAATCGATGGAACTGCCATATGGGCAGAAGAAGCAAGGCGTACATTACCCTTTGAGGTCAGCGTACTGACACAAGACCATCGGGGGGCATCAGCAGCCCGTAATTGTGGATTTAAACAATCTCACGGCACACTGGTCGTATTTCTTGATGCGGATGTGATATTGAAAAAACACGCGTTGGAAAGGTTGTATATATCGTTAAATCAAAAATCAAAAATCTCCGCCCAAGGCGGATCCGCCTCAGGCGGAAAAAATCAAAATTTAGGAGTAGGTTATGCCTACAGTTCATTTAGATGGGGGCGGAAGAAGTTCCCTTCCTACCCTTTTGATGCAGCTCGCTTGCGCCAGATGCCCTATATCCATACTACCTCCCTGATAAAACGCGAAACGCTCCCGGAGAATCCATTTGATGAACAATTAAAACGGCTGCAGGATTGGGATCTTTACCTCACGCTTCTTGAACGGGGTACCATAGGTGCCTATGTGCCGGAAATTCTATTTACCGTGGAAACAAAAGGCACCATGAGCCGTTGGTTGCCGTCCATCATGTACCAGATACCTTTTACCAAGTTTGGCATGAATATTTCGAGACTTAATAAGTACCGCGAAGCAGAACAAATTATTAAAACGAAACACAAGCTTAATAATTGAGCACGTGGCGAGATGCTGAATGTTAATACTTGATGAAATTGTGTAATAATGTATTCTATAGGTATGGGTAATCTAAAAAAGATGAAAAGAATTGCACACAGAACCGAGAAGGTTCTGTTATTCGTTCGTGAATTGTCTAGTATTTCAAAAAAGGATATTGCTCTTGCAGGTGGGAAGGGGGCAAGTTTGGGTGATTTGATGCGGGCGGGGCTGCCGGTACCCGCTGGATTCGTAGTGACAGCAGCGGCATTTGATCGGTTTCTGGAAGAAAATGAATTGCTTGAAGATATCGATGCGCAATTAAGCAGAGTGAATTATAAAGATACGAATTCAATTGATCGTGCATCAAATGTGATTCGTGCGCTTATCCTTGAGGCTCCGTTTCCTAAAGACCTGCGGCAGGAAGTTATAAAATTTTTTGGCACACTTAATACTTCCTTCGTGGCAGTGCGCAGCAGCGCGACTGCGGAGGATTCAAAGACGGCAAGCTGGGCAGGGGAGTTGGAGACTTATTTAAATACTATTGCAAAGACATTATTTGCGAATATCCAAAAATGCTGGGCGTCGCTTTTTAGCCCACGAGCGATTTTTTACCGTCATGAGAAGCGATTGCACCGCGTGAAAGTGTCAGTTGCGGTTGTCGTGCAGGCGATGGTCGAGTCAGAGGTTGCCGGAATCGCATTTACGGTGCATCCGGTGACGAAAGACAAAAATCAAATGATTATAGAAGCAGGGTGGGGATTGGGGGAAGCGGTGGTGTCCGGCCAGATTACCCCTGATTCGTATGTGCTGCATAAAAAAGATTATTCAGTAATAGATCTCCATACTGCCAGACAAGAAAAAAAACTTGTACGCAATCAAAAAGGAAATGGCGACTGTTGGGTTTCTGTACCTAAAAAACTACGGACAAAGCAAAAGCTTACGACTGCACAAATAAAAACATTAGCGGAGCTCTGTATGCGCGTCGAGCGCCATGAGCGATTTCCTTGCGACATTGAGTGGGCATTAGTCCGTGGCAAGTTTTACCTGCTCCAGAGCAGACCTATCACAACCTTATGACTATGCCCAGTTATACAACTTCCCATATGTTCTTTTATGTCTATGTACTACAAAGTATAAAGGATAATAATAAATACATAGGGTATACGAATAACCTGAAAAGGAGACTGGAAGAACATAGGAAAGGCTTAAATTTTGCAACAAAGTTTAGACTACCATTTAAACTCATTTACTTCGAAGGATGTCTTAATATAAACGACGCCAAACGCCGTGAACATTATCTGAAAGGAACTCAAGGCCGGAGATTCCTAGGTCTGCGACTACAGGAATACACTCGCAGTAAACCAGCGTTTGGCGTGGGAAGTTGATATACTGGGTATGGATTTTTCAGTAATTATTGTAAGCTGGAATTCCAAAGAGTTTCTTGAGCGTTGTGTGAAGTCGGTGCAAAGGTGCGCCCAAGGCCTGTCATGTAAAATTATCGTGGTCGATAATGCGTCTACCGATGGGAGCGCGGATTTTGTGCGCGATACCTTCCCTATGGTGATTCTCGTACGCCTTCCTGCAAATACGGGCTTTGCGCACGCGTGCAATGTAGGCATTACACATGCGCAAGGGCGTTATATTTGTTTTTTAAATCCTGATACGGAGTTACTAAATAGCGCACTTCAGCATTTAGTATCTTTTATGGATCAGCACCCAATAGCCGGAATCGCAGGGGGGATGCTGCAAAATGTTGATGGGAGCAGGCAGGTATCAGTCAGATCATTTCCCGCACCCCTCGTCGCGCTGGGGTTGGCGCTTAAAATTCCCCATATACCGGTGCTGCGTGCATTGTTCCGCACCTATTTTCAGGACGCCTTCAATTATGAAGTAAGCCAGCAGGTAGATCAGGTTATGGGAGCTTTTTTCATCGTGAGGAATTCCTTCTTAACCCAGGTGGGCGGATTTGATGAGCGTTTTTTTCTCTGGTTCGACGAGGTTGACCTTATGCGGCATGCACATGAGTTGGGGTGGCAGGTGTGGTATTATCCTCGCGCAAAAGCAATCCATTGGGGGGCGCAAAGCTTTTCCAAAGTTTCCTCCTATGAGAACCAGAAGCAATTTCTCATCAGCATGAAACGTTATATTGGCAAGTGGCATGGAAAGCACGCCGCGTTGCCGCTCATTATTTCGACTCCTCTTGTGTTATTTGTATATCGAATTTTTTTATTAATTTTATTTAAAATAAACAAGGCAAACGCCACAAATATATGAAGAAAGCCTTCGGTGCCGCCCTTCTATTTTTTTTATGTTCGTTTCTTAGTTGGCAATGGCCATTCCTCAATGGGATATTTGCCGGCATTATTACCATTTGCATCATATATTTATATTTAAAATATCCTGAGATTGCGTTCGGTCTTGTATTCGCCGAGCTGGCCATGGGAGGAAAAGGCTGGTGGCTGAGCTTACAATTTGGCGATACTATATTGCCTATCAGAATTCTCATTTTTACAGGAGTATTTTTGTCGTGGTTTGGCACTATCTTAATTCACTCTAGAAATAGCTCGTCGCCATTCGCCCTATTGAAAAATATACCTGCGGGGATCCGCAGTGTGCTTATTATATTGGGATTGAGTATAATATGGGGAGTCGGGTGGGGCTTGGTGAGAGGGAATGGGTTTGGGCCAGTTTTTTTTGACGCGAACGCGTGGATATATTTAATTATTCTATTCCCGTTGTTGTCCATCGTTGATCAAGGGAAAGGAAATATTTTTTTAAATCGTACCGTAACGTATGTGCTCGGGGCAGGCCTTGCAAATGCGCTGCTCACACTCATATTTTTTCATGTATTTGCGCATCAATATGTATTTACCCACACTATTTACTTATGGATTCGGGACATGCAGTTTGGCGAGATTACTTTTATTCGCCCTGGCGCATGGCGTGTTTTCCTTCAAAGCCAGGTATGGCTGCTCTTTGTGGCGGCGTGGTTCTTTCTCACGAGTATCGCTAAATCTCAACAGAATAAAATTGCTCATATTGCTTTATTATCAGTCACTCTTTCAGCGCTTTTCATCAGCTTCAGCAGGAGTAATTGGATTGGACTTATTGCAGTAGGTATAACCGGAGTCACATTGACGTTGTATCATCACGCTGCGCCTGTAAAACGCATCCTTGCAGTGACTGCGGGAGGAATACTGGGAGCCATGCTCCTTATGATTGCATTTCAGCGCATTCCGCCGATTCCCGCAGGAGGGATCCCTCTGCGTGAACGATTAGCGATAGAAGCAGCGGGATCAAGCAGGATGAACCAATTAAGCCCGTTAATGAAGGCAATAGCCAAACATCCTGTCATCGGCTCTGGATTCGGTACAGCCCTCACCTACATCAGCGCAGATCCGCGGATCGTCGCACGCTCGCCGGGGGGGAGCGGCATGTATACCACAAGCGCATTTGAGTGGGGCTTTTTAGACATTTGGTTAAAAATAGGACTTGTGGGATTGGCGGGTTATTTGTGGCTTATTGCGGTAATCGGGAAAAATTTATGGGATATGATGGAACAGACAGAAATTCCCACGCTCGCGGCAGCACTATTGTTAGCATTGGTTGGCATAAGTACTGTTAATATCACCAGCCCGTACCTGAATCATCCGTTGGGGATCGGGTTGGTGTTATTGTGTATTTGCGTTATAGTATTAAAGCAACAAGACCTGCAGCCACAGAGTGGTGCAGGCCTTTGATGTTCAGCTTTTGGTTTAGCTGATTTCCCAACGTACCATCATGCTGTGTATTAACACGTCCCACAGGCAAAACACACCTGCGAACACCAACCCAATGTTTTCAAGCACGGGATAACTAAATATATCTCTCCCGGCGTAAAAACACGCTCCTGCAGATATGATGGCGATAAAAATGTGAATGGTATTACCCAGAACTCTTTTTTCGCTCCCGCGTGACATTCGTATCACCTCCTTTAATCGCTAGAGTTAACAGTTTTAGATTTTAAAATAGGTTTAACGTTGTAAAATAGCAGAAGAAGAAGAAGTCAAGAGGGGAGGTAATGTCCCAATTTCCAATCTCCAATATCAAATTAATGTCCAATGCCCAACGAATGATTAAATGCCTGAATGGCCAGTTTGATGTTTTATGAATTGGGTTTTCAGCCGAAGGCTGGTCCGCCTCTGGCGTGATATTGGAAATTGGTCATTGGGGTTTGGGATTTTTCACCTTAAATATGCCCAAAGTTTCTGTCCATATTGTCACGCATAATTCGCAGCCTTTTTTGGAATCAGTGTTGCTGTCGCTTGAACATCAGACCTTTAGTGACTGGTCCGTGCTTTTGGTGGATAACGCATCAAGCGATGGTACCTTGAGCTATCTTGCGGAACGTTGGCCGCAGTACAGGATTGTGCGGAATCGGGAGAATGCCGGGTATGCGCGGGCGCATAACCAAGCGATCCACTTTACCGAGAGTGATTATGTGCTCACGCTCAATCCCGATGTGATTCTGCATGAGTGGTATCTCGCGCGGGTGGTTGAGGCATTGGATCAAAACCAGCACGCAGGGAGCGCCACTGGCAAAATTTTGCGCGCGCAAGGGAATCCCGGCGAATTAGGGAACAGCACCTTTTCCCGCACGCTTGACAGTACCGGTATTCTCATTGACCGCAGGCGTTGGTTTCGTGATCGTGGGGCAGGGGAGGAGGATCGCGCACAGTACGATTCGAGTACAGAAATTTTCGGCCCTAGCGGCGCGGCGGCGCTTTATCGCCGAAAGGCGCTTGAGAGCACCGCATATCGCGAAAAAGAAAGAGTGGAATATTTTGACGAGCTGTTCCACTCCTATAAGGAAGATGTTGACCTTGCATGGCGATTGCAGCGCCGAGGCTGGCGCGCGCTCTTTGTGCCGCGCGCACGCGCATACCACTATCGCCGCGCAGGCACGACAGGCACAGATTTGAGGACTATTTGGCATGAGCACGCATCCCGCACTGCACGCATTACTTTTCTCTCTTACCGCAACCATATATTTTTACTTGTTAAAAATGAACGTTGGCTCAAGAACTGGAAAGAGCTGCCATGGCTTTTATCATGGGAATTTGGTAAGATAGGATATCTTCTTTGTACGCATCCTATTATACTTTTTCGTGCGTGGCTGGATGTTATGAAGAATTGGCGGGTCCTTATAGACAGGAGAAAATATCTCAAATGATAGTTGAGCAAATATGTATCTTTCCATAATTATCTTGAACTATAAAAAAATCAATCTGGTGCGGCAGCAACTCCGTTCATTAGACGAGCTCCATCTGCCATTTTCTTATGAAACAATTGTGGTTGATAATGCGTCAGGCGATCGTATAGAGACGCTTTCAAAAGAGTTTCCCAACGTTCTGGCATTGCCGCTTACATGGAATTGCGGAATGGGCGCAGGGAATAATACCGGCCTGAAACGCGCGCAAGGAGAATATGTGCTGATCCTTAACCCTGATGTCATCCTGTTGCCGCGCGCGATTGAAACGCTCTGCGAATACCTTTCAAAGTCACCGCGGGTCGGTATGGCAGGACCAAAATTGCTAAACCCTGACCAGACTCTCCAATACAGCTGTTTCCGTTTTCCGCGCTGGTATACCCCTTTTTTTCGAAGAACAAAACTGTCGCATTTCAGCGCTGGCAAAAGTGAACTGGACCGTTTCTTAATGCGCGAATGGGATCATAATGATATCCGCTCCGTCGAATGGCTGCAGGGTTCTGCGTTTCTTGTGCGGCGCAATGCGCTCGAGGAGGTTGGTTTATTTGATGAGCGATTTTTTCTTTTTTTTGAAGATACGGACTGGTGCCGGCGTTTTTGGCAGAAGCATTGGGAGGTGGCGTATGTGCCAGATGCGGTTATGGTCCACTATCCGCAGCGACTTTCATCGTTTGACGGGATCTGGACTTTTTTTAACCGGCTCACCTGGATCCATATATCCTCATGGGTCAAATATTTTTGGAAGTGGAGAAACCAGAGGTTAAATCCCAATGACCAATTCCCAATGACCAATTAGTGACGCGGATTCGTATATTGCGAAGTTTGGGATTTGGAATTTGTAATTTGGAATTTATCATGTGATATGCCTATTTCCGCCTTAAAAATTTCAAGCTCTCATGAATTCGAAGGAGCGCATCCACATGAGTCTAAAAGTGAAGAAAAATCGGATAAGCGCCATCCCTTGAGGGTTGTCGCGGGCGCGTTCTTTATCATATTCATATTATTATGCATACTTATCGCCGTCGTGGCGGCCCCTTTTTATTCCCTCTGGAAGCAGAGGGGCGCGCTCCCTGCATCGGCGTATGCATTTAAGGAAAGTATTGCGTATGAACCGATTGGCGAAGTTTTAACCCGCTATGCAGATTTTCGGAATAATATGGAAGTGTCACGCGCTTCATATGAGAAGATTTCCGGGCGAATACCTTTTGTATTTAAAGATCAAAAGAACAAGCTGAATGATACATTCCAGTATGCATCTCAAGCGATGGTAGATTTAGAGCCTCTTTTACCGCAGATGATAGAAGTGCGGGATGCGCTCGGGAAGAACACCTTTTTTGATTTGCCAGCGGAGTCACGCCTTCAGCTTACCCGCCGTTTGGGTGAAATTTCACCTAAACTTCAGACGATAACCCGCGATGTTTCTCTTTTTACCGATGCGTATGGGGAGCTGCCGCAGACCGTACGCACCTATGTATTTCCACAATTGCCATCCCCTGAAGCGCTGCGGTCATTGAGGGACGGTGCGCTGTTTGTCGCAAATATTTCAGCGTTGATACCGTATCTGCCTCTGGAGGGACAGCGGTATCTCATTCTCTTGCAAAATTCAACGGAACTGAAACCAACAGGAGGTTTCATTGGCACGTATGCGGTTGCCACCATTCTTCACGGGAAGCTGGTTGAATTTGAGAGTGATGATGTATATAACTTTGATATAAGAGGGAGGGACGGCCTTCCTCCTCCTCCGCCGCAGCCCATAAGGACTTATGCGGGCCAAGATGCTACCTATTTGCGTAATATCAACTGGTCGCCTGATTTCCCTACCACCGCGCGTGCCATTCTGGAATACTGGAAAGCAAAGGGCAGTGCACAGTCTTTGAGCGGCGTGATCGCCCTGACTCCAGAAGCAATCACGCCCATGCTTGAAATTTTAGGTCCCTTAAATGTATATGAAAGGATGGTGACCAGCGAAAATCTCGTGTCAGTGCTTGAGGAAGAAGTTGAAATGGAATATTGGAAGCGGGGGATTGAGAAGTCGCGCAGAAAAGATTTGGTTGGGCTCTTGGGCCGCGTGCTAATAGACCGCATAAGCAACACTGAGAACGCAACGCTTTTTGAGATCGCTGCAAATCTTACGCGCTCGTTCGCCACAAAAGACATCCAGGCATATTATTCCCAAGCGCAGGCACAGGATTCATTACGCGAAAGCGGATGGGCAGGCGCAGTGCCGCCACCGGGAGACAATGACGTAGTGTTTGTCGTGGACGCCAATATGGAGGCGTTAAAAACAGATGCAGTCATCAAGCGGACTATTTCCTATTCATTGGATGCGACGAAATCGGGTGTACCGCCGCTTGCCACGCTTTCCATTACCTATGACCATCAAGGAAAGCCTGACTGGAAAACATCGCGCTACCGCACGTACACGCGCATCTATACGAACCAAGGGGCTATCAGGTCCGTGGATGGCAATGTTGATGAGCAGGGGAAGCAAACGCCTTTGGATGTCACTGAAGAGCTTGGATATGTGATATTTGGCACGTTCACTACGGTGGAACCTAGCACCTCACGCACGCTCACGTTCAAATACTCGCTCAATAATTCTGCGCTAATTAAAAAACTCTCAAAAGGAGCCTATACCCTCCATGCCGAACGCCAAGCCGGCAGCGGCACGCCAACCCTCAACCTTAATTTCCATTTTCCAAAATCTATTATACTTCAGGATAAAATTCTCCAGTCAAAATCAAAAAAATCAGATGAGTTTACTTATTCATACCCTCTTACCCAATCAAGAACCTTTTTCGGCAGTGAATAAATTTAGTCACAATTAAGTGTCTAAATTGATAGAAGATATAGTTATTAATAACCTCTCACGGGCATACCGTTGAGGTTTTGTTATTATACATTCTGTAAAACAAGAATAATTATTAAAAGATACCTGTACCTATATACAGCGATCGTTGCTAATAGGGAGGGATATGATATACTCTTTTTATACTTTTATCCATTAAGAAGTAAATATGAGTTTGCGCACTAAGGAGTCTCTCACAGAACGTGTACTTTCTAAACTCACTGAGCTTGAGCCGATTTTTAGTATGTCATCAGGCGCGGCGTATGAGCTTTTCGGTTTTAATGATCTTAGAAAAATGAGACGGTGGGACCGCTATAAGCGCGAAAAGGCAAAACGTGAACAAGATCGCATTAAGAAAGCGTTTAGGAATCTGGTAAATGCAGATCTTGTGACTTTGATAAAAGGAAAAGAGGGTAAGTACCGCCTTACCCCAAAAGGATGGCTTAAATATGCGTATACCTACTCACAGCATTTCAAAACATCAAATGCTCCTCAAGGTAAGCAAGGTGGCTACATCCTTATTTTCGATATACCCGAACAATATCGGCATTTCCGCGATACCTTTCGTAACGTGCTCTATTCGCTTGGATTCAGCCAGTTGCAAAAGAGTGTTTTCTTTACCCAAGACAAGAAAGCGTTCGAATTCGCAGGCAGAATTGTAGTGAATTGTGAATTAGAAGAGAGGGTAAAATTTGTAGTTGCGGATAAGATATTCTAGCGAAAAAGTGTATTTGTATCTATGCCTATATACCACGATCGCTGCTAATAGGCACTGATTCAAATTAAGGAATGGAGAGAAATAACAAGATGGAAGATGGATGGAAGATAGAAAGAAGAAAATTGAAGGTTTCTGTTTTTTGTGAGGTGAAAGAAAAAGTATCGTAGGGGGAAAAGTGTATAATAGTTCAATAAAAAGCAAAAACCGCGAATGATTATACGAGTGGAATATCGTACATCACTGCGGCTTTTTTGATGTCAGTCGTGAGGTGCGGTTGGTGGGTGATTTAGGGAGGGTAATTCTTATAGCCCTACGATAGTGGAGGATTTTAACGAAACTGGCGGATATAACTGGTCGGCTATATCGTTTACCAGCCTCATATACCATTTTTTCGCTTGCGCTAAAGTTGCGGGCTTGAAAAATAGAGTCTCCCTGGGAATTTGCTCCCACGGTAAAATATCTGTGATCGTTTCCCCCCAACGGTTTACAATCGAGTAATAGAAGAATGCGACGAACCATTGAATTCCATGGTATTTCCATGTGAATTCGGTATTTTTCATTTTTTTTAAATAAGTAAATGAAAAATCACCTGAATAAATTTGGTAGATTATTTCCCGCCGGTCATCCCACTGCTGCGCCGAGATGACAACGAGCGGTGTGGTGGGAGTGTTGATTTCTGGATGGAACCACGGTCCCAGACTGGATTTGGATACAGAATCTGGGGGGGTGGAAACCACCATTTTAAATGGTTCACCATTAATCAAAAATCCTCCGCAATGTGCGACGGAGAGCTTTTGATAGAAGTCCAGCCGTGCCGTATCCATTGGCACTAGACTTTGAATAACAGCAGTCCAATTTTTCCTACGAAGGCCTGTATCGACTTTATTAAAGTCGACGGCACATCCATAGGAATTCCTCCACATGGATTCTACCACCTCATAGAAGTAAGTTTCTGCTGTCGTGACGTACCTTTCTCTCTCGTCACGATACGCTTCCTGCTGCTGTTCCTTCTCCAACTGACTTTGGCCGCTATTGCAGCCAAAATACGAAAACAAAAAAATCCCCAGGACCCCTGCCAATAAAATTGCTCGTGCGTTCATGGCGCACCTCCATTAGGTTTAGTGAAACATTGTTTTGATTTATAGACTTTTTTATAGTGTATCACACCTCCTCATTTGTTAATGAAACAATTTTTATTTGATTGGCTTATAAAGGATTGGTTTACTACTCTTTCTCTCTCCTGTCAAGGGTGGATAAGTGGGGAGGGGGGGAGTAGGTAGGAGCGATTATAAAGTAATGGGGGAATGGTTACGGTCATAAGGTGAATAGGACGGATAAGTCGTAATAGGGTGGATAGGTCGGATAAGATTGTAAGTCGGAATAGGGCAGATAAGGCAAATAGGGTGGGTGAGTCGTGATTAGGGCGGATAAGTTGGAAAGGTTGGATAAATTAAATTGGACTGGTGGGTTGGATAGGTTAATGTATTGAGATAATAGTTTGTTTATTTTTGACGAAAGGGGGATTTTTATGTATAGTAAAGACACTGAATGAGCACTGAATTGGTTGTGGTGTAACACTGAAATGACACTGAAGTTGAGACACTGAAGTTATGAGTTTTTCCGCCCGAGGCGGATCCGCCTTTGGCGGAGAGTTCTAAGTTTTGAGTTCCTGTTATGTTCATCAAGAGAATCGGGATTGATTTGGGTACGACGTATACGCTGGTGTATGTGCCCACGAAAGGTATTGTAATCAATGAACCTTCGGTGGTGGCGCATTCGCTTTCGGACCGTAGGGTGCTCGCGGTTGGGGAGGAAGCCAAGGAAATGATCGGCCGCACGCCTGACACGATTGTGGCGTCCCGGCCATTGAAAGATGGCGTGATCGCGGATTACCGCACCACAGAAGCTATGCTGCGGTATTTTATTAATAAAGCCATTGGCGGCGTGCGGCTTTTTAGGCCTGAAGTTATGGTTGCGGTGCCCGCAGGCATCACTTCCACGGAGCGCCGTGCCGTTATTGACGCAACAATAGCCGCAGGCGCGAAAACCGCCTATCTCATCAAGGAACCGATTGCCGCCGCCATTGGCGCAAAAATCCCTATTGGTTCAGCATCCGGCCATATGATTGTGGACACAGGAGGAGGCACTTCTGAAGTCGCAGTCATATCGCTCGGCGGTATAGTGGCCAATACTTCTATGCGCACCGGCGGCAACAGGTTTGACAGCGCTATCACAGAGTTCATCAGGCGCAAGTATAACCTTGCGATAGGCGAGCGCACCGCGGAAGACATCAAGATTTCCATAGGTTCTGCATTGTTTCTTGAAAAAAAGCTTTCTATGAATGTGCGCGGCCGCGACACGGTCACCGGTCTTCCCCGTACCATTACCGTAACCTCGGACGACGTGACGGAAGCAATTCAGCATGAGCTGGAAACTGTCATTTCCGCAGTGAAATCCGTGTTTGCAGCAACACCGCCAGAGCTATGCGCTGACGTGATTGATAAAGGCATGGTGCTCTCAGGCGGCAGCTCTTTGTTAAGAAACATCGACAAGCTGCTCTCCCAAGCGACGGGTGTGCCTTCCTATGTGGCAGATGAACCGCTGCTGTGCGTCGCGCGCGGCACTGGGGTGGCGCTTGATAATTTAGATGCGTATAAGAGGAGCATACTCGCTACGCGATAGATCGCGTAAATCCCAATGCCCAATGCCCAATAAAATTCCAAATCCCAATATCCAAATCATAAATACCCTTCGACAGGCTCAGGGTGACAATTTGGTGCTTGCAATTTGGAATTTATAATGTTATGCGCGAGAGTAATATAATTCTATTTCACAGAGAAATTAGGGCACGATTAGGCCGTGAATATCAAGCTGGCACCATGCACCATGCCTATCTTTTTACCGGCCCGCGCGGCATAGGCAAGGCCACATTGGCCAAGTGGTGCGCGCAAATGGTCCAGTGTGAAGCTTTAGCATTATCTGACGCGCCATGCGGAAAATGCGCACATTGCCGCGCGATTGAGCACGGCACCATGCCGGATGTGACTATAGCCGCTGCGGACCGCAACGTGCGCACCGTCAGTATTCGCGAAGTGCGGGACGCGCAGGAGAGGCTTCATCAGACTCCTCTTAAGGGCCGTTTTTCCGTCCTTATTCTCATAGACGCAGACCGCGGTACGATTGCCGCACAGAACGCCTTCTTGAAAACGCTGGAAGAGCCGCATCCGCGCTCACTCCTTATTCTTACTGCAACGCAGCCATCACTGCTACTGCCCACCATCCATTCGCGGGTCGCCGCGATCCCTTTCAAGCGCATCTCCCATCATGATATGATGAGTGCTCTTAAATCAGAGTCCGTTGCCGCAGAACAGCTCATCCCTCTTGCTAACTATGCGCAGGGAGTGCCAGGAAAAATTTTCGATAATTTTAAACTGCGCGAGGATGTGGCGTCTATGTTGGCGCAAGTTGATGCGCTTAAAGATTTTAAAAACGCGCCTTTTTGGGAATTACAGACGCAGATTCGCAAGATGCTGGCGCGCTATGGGAAAGCGCCTGACGCGTTATTGCAGCTCTTGCGCAATGAAATGGCGCTCCTGTTCCGTGATCAGGACGTTTCACCCTGCGCGCGCAAGGCGCTTGGCGCACTTTGGTCCGCGCACGCGCATCATGTCAATCAAGATTTAGCCCTTGATATATTATCGTTATCACTTGCGCAACGCCTATGATGAAATCCATTCTCTTTATCCTTCTTTCCATGATGCTTTTTACCGGAATTTCATGCAGTACCATATCATTGTCAACGAACAAGGCGACAGATGGCGGGGTGTATAAGTCCCTGAATCGCGGCGAAATATGGGAACAGAAAGTATTTGTGGAAAAAGTAAAAAAGAAAATCAACACTATTGCGAGTGTCAATGTGAAGCGATTTGTGGCAGATCCGGAAGATAGCAGAGTTATCTACCTTATTACGCGCGAATCCGGCCTTTGGAAGACTACAGATGGGGCGGAGCGGTGGTTCTCCATTTACCAAGGAGGGGGCATCTCCTCGCTGGTACTTGATGCGCGCGATACCGCCCGGCTGTATCTCGCGGCAGGGAATAGGATATTGACCTCTGGCGACGGGGGGAATACCTGGGAAGAGATATATCTTGAACCGCGTTCCAATGTCAGCATTACGAGCCTTTTGATAAATCGTAATGATGCGCGGCACGTAATCGCTTCTACGAGCGCGGGAGATATCCTGGAAAGCAGGGATGAGGGAGGAAGTTGGAAAGTAGCGTACCGTTTCGATATGCCGGTATTGGGGCTTTTGCAGTTGCCGAAATCAAATTATATTTTTGCCACCACGCAGAATCAGGGCATTTGGCGCAGCACGGACGAAGGCAAAACATGGAAGTCGGTTTCAGAATCACTGAAGGAGTTCTCCGGTGCGCTTGAAAATAAGACGCTCATTCCCGATCCCGCCACCCCAAACGCGCTTTTGCTCGCGACAGTATACGGCATTTTTCGCACCACGAACAACGGCGATGCATGGCAGTCCATACCCCTCATATCAAAGCCGGGGACCATAGAAATCCTTTCATTGGCGGTGAATCCAAAGAATTCGTCACAAATCTATTACACGGTGCCTCAAGCGCTCTATGCAAGCAGCAATGGCGGCGCGCGTTGGGCAACGCTCGCGCTTCCCAGCGGCAGACTCCCTACTGCGCTTTCCGTTGATGCGTATAACCCGGATATCCTCTATATGGGGGTTACGAATCCCAAAAAGTAGTGTCGGAGATTGTCTCCGACCAATCGGTGGCAGACAAGCTGCCACGCTACACGATTTCTTAATTCTTCATTCTACATTCTAAATTCATATTTTTTAATTCTCATATTGTATGCCTACTCCTCTTGACTCCCTCGTCTCTGATTACCAAAAAATCAAAGAGCATTTTGAGCATGAGCTTTCCACGATACGCACAGGGAGAGCCATGCCATCGTTGATTGAGCACGTGCCGATCGCGGCATACGGCTCCACGATGCGCCTTATGGAAGTGGCGTCCATTTCTGTGCCAGACCCTAAAACGTTGGTCGTTGAGGCATGGGATAAGCAGCTGATCCGCGATATTGAACGGGGGCTGATAGAAGCGAACACTGGCTGCAGCGTGGCGGTGGACAAGGACGTCATCAGGCTTTCTGTCCCCGCTCTTACCCAAGAAACGCGCGAGAAGATGAAAAAAAGCGTCCAGAAAGAAGTGGAACAGGCAAAAGTAGCGCTTCGCGCGTTAAGGGATTCGGTGAAGCAACAGATTAACGGGCAAGAAAAAGAAAAGGCCATTTCGGAGGATGAGAAATTCCGCCTTTTGGAGCGCCTTGATAAGGAAATAAAGCAATTTCAGGATGCGTTTGACGAGCTGGGGAAGAAGAAGGAGAAGGAGCTTGAATTTTAATTAGGCAGCCCGCATAAAGCTATGGCCACATTCATTACATTTATTATCATCTTCAGCCTTCTCATCTTCCTGCATGAGCTGGGGCATTTTTTGACTGCGCGGCGCTTCGGGGTTCGCGTCATTGAATTTGGTTTCGGGCTTCCCGCGAGGCTTATTGGGGTCATGCGAATGAACGGCACATGGAAGGTGGTGGGAAGTTCTTATGCGCCCCAAGAGCAAGACTCGACCATCTATTCCCTGAACTGGATACCATTTGGAGGTTTTGTAAAACTTTACGGCGAGGATAAAGTGGACGAAGAGCAGGGAAAGGGGAGCATTTCCCGCTTACCCGCGTGGCAGCGCATCATCATATTAAGCGCAGGCGTTGCCATGAATGTGCTTTTTACCATTGTGCTGTTCAGCGCCGGATTTATGACCGGTACACCCTCAGTCATTGAAGATGATCTTTCATCTCATGCCAGCCTCCGCGATGTCCGCATTCAGATTGTCGAAGTCATCCCGAATTCTCCGGCTTCAGCCGCGAATATTGCGCTTCGAGACACGATACGCGCCATTAACGGCGTAGAGGTTGATTCTATCCAGGAGTTTCAAAATACGATCCGGAGCATGGAAGGAAATTCCCTCACGCTTACTCTTGAGAGCAATGGCATCACGCGCGATGTCTCGGTAAAGCCTCAAAAGCTCCCCGAGGGGGGCGATGTTCCTCTTGTGGGAGTCGGGCTTATCCGCACCGGAGTCGTATCCTACCCATGGTACCTTGCCGTGTACGAGGGGATAAGGAGCACCTATTATCTCACGCAGCACCTTATCCAGACGTTTATCGCCATACTTGTTAAATTAATTACCACGGGGAGCACTCAAGCGGTCATATCCGGCCCGGTAGGAATTGCAGTGCTTACCGGTGAGGTGGTCCATTTGGGATTTTTGTATGTGCTGCAATTCGCGGCAACACTTTCGCTTAATCTCGCCATCCTGAATTATCTGCCTATTCCCGCGCTTGACGGCGGGAGGGTGCTTTTCATTTTTATAGAGATATTGCGAGGAAAAGCGGTAAACAGAAAATTAGAGTCCATAACCCATACGGTCGGCTTTGCGCTGTTGCTCCTCTTGATTGTATTTGTGACTTACCGGGACGTGCTTCGCTACGGGGCGGGGATACTCCAGGCTCTTAAATCTTTTATTGGCTAGTGCCGTAACAATTTAATTATGCCATATCACTGGCGCGTTTTGAACAGTATTTACAGGGAGATTTGGCACTATGCATGTTGCGAAACTTAATTGTTACGGTACTAGGGCACGTAAATTAATAAACTTTTCAACTTCCACTGTCATTCCCGCCCCGTATGCCGTTACGGGGTAAACTCCAGCGGGAATCCAGAAATTAAAAGAAACATCTATTTTTGTTTATTTTTGTCTGGATTCCAGATCAAGTCTGGAATGACGGAATGAATAACTTATTGTTTTACAACGCCTTAGTTCCATAATGAGATAGAAAAAGAATATCTGCGTAAATCTGCGTGAAAACTCTTTTACTATATTGTTCTATACTTTCATATGAGACAGTCACAATTATTTGGACATACCATGAAACAGGATCCGAAGGATGAGGTAAGCGCGAATGCCAAATTATTGGTACGCGCCGGTTTTGTCGACAAAGTGGGCGCGGGGATCTACAGCTATCTGCCTTTGGGGATTCGCGTGATCCAGAAAATTTCTGATGCCGTACGGCGCGCCATGAATGCATTGGGAGGGCAGGAGTTGCTCATGCCCACCTTGCATCCGAAAGAATATTGGGAAGCAACAGGCCGATGGGACAGTTTTGACGTGCTCTACCGCTTGAAAGCGCGCGAGGACCGTGAATTTGCCCTTGGACCTACCCATGAGGAAATCCTTACCCCCTTGGCCGCGAAGTTTATTTCTTCTTATAAGGATTTGCCCCTGTCACTTTATCAGATTCAAACTAAATTCCGCGATGAGCCGAGGGTAAAATCAGGTGTCTTAAGGGGGCGCGAATTTCTCATGAAAGACATGTATAGTTTCCACACCAGCGGAGATGATTTACAGGTTTATTACGACAAGGTGAAAGAAGGCTATCAGAAACTGTTTGAATCATTTGGGCTTCTCGCGTATTGCGCGGAGGCAACAGGCGGGACCTTTTCTAAATATTCACATGAATTCCAAGTGCTCACCCCTGCAGGGGAAGACACCATTTATTACTGCACGCATTGCGCATACGCGCGCAACAAAGAGATTATTGATGAATTAGACGATACGTCCCATTGTCCCCGCTGCGGCCATGCTTTTTCGCAAGGGCTCATGTCGGAAGTGGGCAATATCTTCAATTTGGGGACAAAATTTTCTGATTCCTGCAATCTCCAGTATACTGACGAATCAGGGGAGAAACACCCGATTCTCATGGGTTGTTATGGGATCGGCATTTCACGCTTGATGGGAGTGCTCACCGAAGTGTTTCATGATAACGACGGCATACTCTGGCCGGAATCCGTGGCGCCGTATGCAGTCCATCTGGTCACGCTGGGAGGCGACGCGTCCATAATTAAGTCAGGCGAGGAAATGTATCAGTCGCTGCTTAATGCAGGCATAGAAGTGTTATTCGATGAAAGGTCTATATCGAGCGGTGAAAAATTGAAAGATGCCGACCTTATAGGCCTGCCGCTGCGGCTGGTGATAAGCGAAAAAACAAAAGGGCAAGTCGAGATGAAATACAGGAACCAAAAAAATGTATCTTTCGTCGCACGTGATGAGGTGTTAAAGAAACTTAAATAATTTATTGTATTGATATTTCAATCATTGAGACCTCCCCATCCCCTTCCCGCGTCAAGCTCGGGACAGGCTCTTAGTAAGGAGGGGACGTGAGAGGGCGGTTTCCTTAATTCAGTTTTATGTTTGACGGCATTTTGGGAAAATTTTCACATGATTTAGGGGTTGATTTGGGTACCGCGAATACGCTGGTATATGTGCGTGATAAGGGCATTGTGATCAATGAGCCTTCGGTGGTGGCGGTCAATACGCGAAACAATCAAATCGTGGCAGTAGGGGATGATGCCAAAAAGATGATCGGGAAAACTCCTCCGCATATTGTTGCGACGCGGCCGCTGGTGGACGGCATTATTTCAGACTTTGAAGCGACAGAACGCATGCTGCGATATTTTATTGATAAGGTGCACCAGGACGGATTTTCCCTCGTGCCGCGCCCTCTGGTAGTGATTGGTATACCACTTGATGTCACTGAGGTGGAGAAAAAAGCAGTGGAAGACGCCGCGCTCTCCGCGGGTGCGCGCAGGGTCTATCTGGTGGAAGAGCCGATGGCCGCGGCGATCGGCGCGCGGCTGCCTGTCCATGAAGCGGCAGGGAACATGGTGGTGGACATAGGCGGAGGCACGACTGAAATTGCTGTCATTTCATTGGCAGGAGTCGTGAATTGGCGAAGCCTGCGCATCGCGGGCGATGAGCTCACTGCTGATATCGTCCAGTATGTGAGGGATAATTTTAATGTGCTGATCGGCGATAAAACGGCAGAAATGGTTAAGATAACGCTTGGTTCCGCCTATCCATCCGCCGAGCCGAGATTCATGAAAATACGCGGCAGGGATTTGCTCACCGGCTTGCCGAAAGAAGTTTCGCTTAATGATGCGCAGGTGAGGGATGCGTTAAGCCGTACGGTCCATTTGCTTCTTGAGAATATCACTGCGACGGTGGAGCTCACCCCTCCCGAGCTCGTTTCCGATATTTACGAACGCGGCATTGCGTTAAGCGGCGGCGGGGCGTTATTGAGAGGGCTGCCTGAACTTATCATGGCAGAGACTGGCATTCGCACTTTTATGGTTGACGATCCGCTCACGTGTGTGGCGCGGGGGACTGGAATAATTCTTGAAAATATTAAAGAATATCAGTCATTGCTCGTGCCCCTGACTACAGAGTAACATATGGCATCATCATCACGAAATTTGCTGTGGGCAATTGTGGGCGGATGCGTATTCACGCTTCTTCTTTTTTTTCATACGCTTGATCTGCTTCTTCAGCCATTGCAGAGAGCTCTAGATCCGCTTGAGCGTTTTTTTATGTTGCGCTCCCAAACGGTCCAACAATGGTTTGAGGACCGCAATGCAGTGATTCAGGAACGGGACGCGCTGCGCAGCACGCTTCAAGGGTTCTATCAGCAAGTGCAGGATGCGGAATCCTGCATGCAAGAAAATGCGGAACTTAGCGAGCTTCTCGGTATACATACTACTTACCGCATTGAACAGGTGGCTGCGAAAATTGTGAATTATGCAAATTTAAGCCGCACCCGCATTACCATTGATAAAGGGTTACGGGAGGGGGTCACCAAGGGTGATGCGGTGGTGGTGGGGAGCGGCATAATTATAGGTAAAGTGGTGGACGCTACAAATGAACGCGCAACCGTCGCATTATTGACTGATGCCGATGTATCGCTTGCCGCAACTTTGGCAGGCAGTACTAACGAGGAAGGCATCGTGCGAAGCCGCAGAGGAGCGCTTATGCTTGATTTTATTCCTCAAGGGATGGAGCTGCCGGTCGGCCATCTTGTAGTTACTGCGGGAAGCGATGAGCGCATACCGCGTAACTTCACGATTGGTTATGTAACTGCGTTAGTGACCGATAAAAGCGCGCCATTCCAATCAGCGCTCATTGAGCAATCTATTTCCATTGCTGATTATGCCTTTGTTTCAGTACTTAAGGGGAACCAATAAAGGAAAAGACAAGCATCTTTTTTCAAAATTGCTTCTTTTTGCATGGGGAGTTGCGCTCACGCTCTTTATTTTATTTTTATCCACACTATTCCCGTACCCTATTAGCCTGATTTCATTCGCGCTTGTAAGTGTTATAATGTTGCGAAAGTATGCAGGAATACCCCCTACGCTTGCATGGCTACTCATGATAGGCCTGTATCATGATATCGAGGCTTATCCCGCCATGCCGCTGCTTACCATGCAGCTTTTATGCGCGCTGCTCGTGTTTGAAGCTGTCGGGCACAGGTTTCACATTTTCGTAAATATAAGCGCGGCCGCAGGCATGGCAGGTGTGATTGCATGGACGGGGGAGTTGATCACCCATAACGGTTCGGGAATAATAAATATAAAAATGATGGCAATCTCTATCGTATTGACTGCACTCACATCTGCAGTGTTCATAAATCTCGCATCTCTAATAATGCATGTGGTTAAGAAATTATTTCGATTCCGTTATGCCCAGTAATACAATATCCAAGAGGGAGGCGAAAACTTTAGTGCAAGGAATGGATAATGTAACATAATTCAGGTCAGAATATTAAAGAGCATCTTCATAGCCTCCCTCACCAATCGCCAAACGCTTTCCTCAATCATTATTATGCATCACCACTCCAAGGTCGCATTCATTCTATGGATTTATACAATGCCAGTCGCGTTTGGCGTTGGATATTGATATTCTGGGTATGCAACCTGATCCATTGTTTGGCCCGCAAGAACTATCCTATAAAGGAAGGTCATCCCATACGCAGCAAGGATATGACGTTGATTCTCCTCTGCCGCAGGAATCAAAATCTGCCCTTACCCCTCCTCTGTCCCGCAATGCGCTCCGTGTAATGACTTTAGCAATGTTCGCGATAGGCATAGTATTTTTTTTTCGCATTATCTATCTCGAAATTATTAAAGGGAGCGAATACCGTGCGGTGTCTGAAGAGAACAGGCTGCGCGTCGAATGGATTCCTGCAGTACGGGGGTTAATTTATGACCGGCAGGGGAATGCATTGGTATCAAATGAACCGCAATTAAGTCTCCTGCTCTTTCCTAAATTGTTACCCGCGGACGCATTGAAAAGAAAAGAAATGGCAGCGCTTCTTAAACGCCTTGAGCCGCGCATTGATGAAGCAACCACTTTTGCGATTACCGATCCAAGCAATGCGCTGGGCGCTTCTGTGCCGCTTCTTGATTCGCTTGATCGCCAGAATGCGGTAAAAATAATGGCATATAGCGATCAGTTGCCTGGCATCCAAGTGGAAACTGCGCTTATGAGGTTTACCAAAGAGGGAGAATCGCTTTCGCACGCAGTAGGATTCATGGGACGCATTGATCCAGAATCGTTTAAACGCTTGGAAGCGCACCCTAAGCAGTATCAGCAGAATGATTTTATTGGCAAGACGGGCATAGAACAGTATTATGAAGAGACGCTGCGCGGAATGCCAGGGAGAAGAGTGGTGGAGGTGGATGCGCGGGGGGAGACGAAAGCAACCATCGCGGAAGAATCACCTGTGCACGGTACGGACCTTACCCTCAGTATTTCTGTTTCGCTCCAGGATGCCCTTTTCAACGCGCTTACGCGCGAGGTGCGCGTTTGCAATAGTCCCGGTGGCGCCGCAGTGGCTTTAGATCCCAGAAATGGCGAAATCCTTGCACTGGTAAGCGCCCCATCTTTTAATGCGCATACTTTTGCAGGTGGAGACGCCACCTATACCCGTTCTATTATTGAAGACACGCAATACCCTCTTTTTAACCGGGCCATCGCCGGCCAATATCCCACCGGTTCCATAATTAAACCGATTTTTGCGGCAGCAGCACTCAATGAAGGAATAGTAACTCCTTCTACGGTCATATCTTCCACAGGAGGGTTGAAAGTGGGTGCATGGTTTTTTCCTGACTGGAAGGCGGGCGGCCATGGATTGGTGACCTTGCGGGGCGCATTGGCAGAATCCGTGAACACGTATTTCTATATTATTGGCGGAGGATATGAGGACCAAGAAGGATTAGGGGTCGAACGCATGGCACGGTATGCAGGCGCGTTTGGTTTGGGTGATCAAACGCATCTAGACCTATTCGGCGAGGCCACAGGATTTCTTCCTACACCGCAATGGAAAGAAGATGCCAAAGGAGAGCCATGGTATATTGGCGATACGTACCACTTTGCGATCGGACAAGGGGATGTGCTTGCCACCCCGCTCCAAATGGCGATCATGACTGCGGTATTTGCCAATGGGGGAAACGTGGTAATACCTCATCTTTTACAGAATGGCACCAAATCATATATTAAAGAAAATCTTCTCACGAGCGGAGTATTAAATAATAATGCGATCGATGAAGTGAAGAAAGGCCTTGTGGAAACGGTACGTACAGGGAGCGCTAGGTCACTCGCGGGTTTTCCGGTGCCTATAGCCGGCAAAACAGGAACTGCCCAAATTGGAGGAGATGCGTCTCCTCATGCCTGGTTTACCGCGTATGCGCCAGCAGACGCGCCGGAAATCGTCATAACAGTCATTGTAGAGCAAGGAGGGGAGGGGAGCGCAGCGGCGGTTCCCGTGGCCAGGGACGGCTTTTTGTGGTGGTACCAGCAGAGAAATGATTGATGAGTTTTGATTTATGATTTATGATGATATCTAGACAGGTGAATAAATCGTAGAGCTTAATTAGACAGTAGAAGAATATCTGCGTACACCTGCCCGCCATAGCCTTTCCCCTAGGAATATCGCGCCCATGGTGTTGCATCTGAATATTGAGACTGCATTTGTTGATTATAGACAGGCGTAGGCAGGCGGGTCTGCGTGAATACTTTTCATTGAATTATTCTACGTTCTCATAATATGAAAGGCATTATTACTGCAGGCGGGACAGGGTCGAGGCTTTATCCCCTGACGAAAGTGACAAATAAACATTTGCTGCCGGTCTATGACAGGCCGATGATTTATTTCCCCTTATGCGCTCTGGTGCAGGCGGGGGTAGATGATATTCTTATCGTGTCAGGGACTGCGCATGTCGGTGATATTTCAGAGCTCCTTTCGGACGGAAGCGCATTTTTGGATGATATCCGGAGGCTTGACGGGCCTGATAAGTTCTCTGATGTTAAGTTAAAGCTCTCTTACGCGGTGCAAAAAGAAGCGGGCGGCATTGCCCAGGCATTATCGCTTGCCGAGGATTTTTCTGATCATGAGCTGATTACTGTGATTTTAGGGGATAATATTATAATAGACGATCTTTCCGCGGGAATAGCTGCTTTTTCACGGCAGAAAAAAGGCGCTAAAATTTATTTAAAGGAGGTAGCGCATCCAGAACAATATGGCATTGCGGTGATTGAACAGGAGCGCATCGTCAAGATTGTAGAAAAACCAAAAATGCCGACCTCAAATCTCGCGGTGATCGGCGTATACCTCTATGATGCGCAAGTGTGGGACATCCTGAAAACACTAAAGCCCTCTGGGCGCGGAGAGCTGGAAATTACGGATGTCAATAATGCTTATATTGAGCGGGGCGAAATGGCGTATGAGATATTGCACGGATGGTGGGGGGATGGGGGTGAATCCTTTGATTCGCTTCTTGAAGCAGCACAGCTTATTGCGTCGTCGCGTAATTCACCCCGGCACCATTAATTTTAACGCTTCGGGAACTGACAATTTTATTCGGCGTCGCGATCAAGCAGCTTGATGCGCCTTTCCGCCGAAAAAATTGCAGTTCCCTTGCTGTTTATATGTAGTCAGTGAGCACTCAATTTAGGCGTTTCGTTAGCCAGTTTAGGGTAAATCGTATTTGAAAATTTTATTTTGCGAAGCAAGATAAAGTGTATCTGAAGAAAAGCCAAGAATGTCGGATTCAGGGAGGGGAAAGGGAGTGTGGGGATATGCGTCTATTTCAGGATTTATAGAAATAAATGAGAGGTGAGTGGGGGTGGTATATGCGACATAGCCGATTTCAGGGATAAAAAGCACGGACCGCAAGGTATCTGATATTCGCGTCAAGAGAATGGCACGCTGGGCATTCTTTTTTTTGTCGTAGAGGTAAAGAGATATTTCATGATCATTGGAAAGGATGAGGCTTTCGCTATTTTGCGACCATGCCGCGCGTGTGATGAATGAAAATTCAAGTGGGGGGAGGCTTGTGTCCGTGAGATCAATGAGCACTACACGGGAATTGCGATTATCGAAAAGAGTGAGCGTATTTGTGGGCGAGTGGTTAATAAATTGGGTCTCTGTGGACAACGCGAGGTTTGAGAGGGTGCGGTACACATTAGGATCATCGTTGTCGCGGAGTCGGAGCGCCACACTGCCCGTGGGATCTGTTTCGAGCGTATAAAGTCCATTTTGCATAGGCAATATATCTATGATATTTAGTTTGGCATTTAAATATTGGCTTCCTAAATTCAAGACACGGCTTACGGATGCAGAATCCCACACCCAAGCATCGCGGTCATTCAGATGAGCGACATGAGTTGCGGTGCGCTTTAATGGGAAACTCTTAATATTATCCTTACCTATCAATGAAGAGGTAACTATAGTTAACACGGTTTGACGAGATTGTGTGAGCATCACAAAAGAATTTCCCGTAAGATCTTCTGCGGTGGCGATAAGAGCACCTTTTGTGTCTAGAAATACGCACGTTTCATTATTTGCATTAAAGAGTATAAAAGGATCAGTTGATGAGGAAGAGAGCAATGTCCACGGGGATGAAGGATTATGAAAGAGAACGGAATGATATGTGCAAGAGGAGGGTAATGCGATAGGGGAAGCAAGTGAAAATAGGCGGACCGATGAATATAATTTATTTTCCCAAGGTTCTACTGCGGCAGTGGTTTCCCATGACGTATAACCTTGTTTCTCGATTTTAATATGGTAGGTCGTGGGGGAGAGTTGGGTGATTCGAAAAGGTGTAAGGTTATTTTGTACAATGCCGTTTATGGTTACTGTGGCGCCTTTTGGTTTGGTTGAGATAGTAATGGCGCCTGTACCTTGAATGGTGCCGCGTTTGCGATTATAGCGATATCCAGAAGCATACAGGATGATGAGGGGGGCGGTAATTAAAAAAGCAAGGATGAATAATCCAGCGATAATCCGGCGGGTATTCCGTGTCATATAGCCGCATTATAACATTTATCGTTACTCTCAGCTATATGATAATTGGTACGCGCTCACTGGCCATGACACCCCCACCAAGCCTCCCTTGTGAGGGGGAGAATAACGAGAGGGGGTTTCATTCGTGAATACATATCCCCTCAGTGAGCGCGTACGGTAATTGGCATAGGACATAATAATTGGTACAATATAATTGTAAAGGATTTATAAAATAAGGTATCCATGAATTCATATTGTATCGTATCAGGCTCATCGCATAAGGCATTTGCTTCTGCTCTTTCTCGGCTACTGCGGGCGCCACTATTGACTGCCGATATACATCCCTATAGCGATAGCGAGACTTATGTGAGGATTACTGCATCATCTCAGCAAGTCTATCGTAAACATGCCGTAGTAGTGCAATCGGGGTGCCGTCCTGCATGTGACCATATGGTAGAACTGTTCCTGCTTATTGACGCCCTCACGCGCATGCATCCGCGCAGCATCACCGCCGTAATCCCATTTCTTCCCTTTAGGCGTCAAGAGCACGTCAATGTGAGAGGCGAAGGAGTAGGAGGCGAGTTGTTTGCTAATATATTGAGGGAAGCGGGAGTTACACGGGTGCTCACCAGCGATTTACATCATGAGTCATTCAAACGCTTTTATACAGGCTTGGTGGAGATAAGCGCGCTTCCTCTCTTTATTGCATATTTTCAAAAGATACGCTCTCATGCGGTTATAGTGTCGCCAGACGAAGGAGGGCAGGTAAGAGCGCGGCGTCTTGCGGATGCGCTCCATCTGCCTATGTTTTATATTCCAAAGGAGCGTCCGCAACATGACAAGGTTAGGATGCGCAGGTTCGTTTGCAAGGATTCATATCAAACTGCGATTATTATTGATGACGAAATAAACACCGCAGGCACTATCAGTACCAGTGTTGACGTGCTTTGGCAATGTGGCATACACGATATCAGGGTTGCTGCCACCCATCCGGTGCTGAGCGGTCTAGCCACAGAACGTTTGAAAGATCCAAAGATTAAAGAAGTAGTGTTTGCGGACACCATCCCCATTCCTGCGCAACTAAAGCTAAAAAAGTACACAGTTCTGAAACTGGAACCTCTTTTTGCTGATATTCTGGAGAAATTATAGAACGTAATTTATCCGAAGTAACTACTCATCTTTTCCAGACCAATTACCTTCCTTCTGTTCATACGCTCGGGAACGCACGATTTTTTCGGGCAGACGACCACACCGCCGGTGACGCCTAGCCCTTAAAAATCGGCATTCCCCTCGCTTCATCAAACACGCTGAGTAGTTACCCTACACTACATAGTCATAAAGCAATTCTTCATGTTATAATTCAATCATGGCAGAAAGCACTTCAAGCATAGGGACAGGGAAGAATAGAAGTTGGGTAAAACAAGCTTTGCTCACCTTGCTTTATATTGGGGCGATTTTTGGCGCATATGTGGGAGGCTTTAGTTTGGGACGTGAAGAAGGGCTTAAAGGCGGCATTCAGACAGGAGGAGAAGGAGGTAAGGTTACCAATAAGGACGCGGGGTCAAGCGCGTCATTGTTGCAAAATGCCGATTTTAACCTATATTGGGATGTTTGGAAATGGATTCAAGGGAATTTTATTGATAAACCCATAGATGAAAAGAAATTATTTTATGGCTCTCTCGCAGGCATGGTTGCATCACTGGACGATCCTTATTCTGCATTTATGGAACCAAAACAAGCTCAAGAATTTTCAGAAGAATTGCAGGGGAAATTTCAAGGAATAGGCGCCGAAATCGGTATTCGCGATAAAAAGTTAACCGTGGTGGCTCCATTGCCCGAAACGCCCGCGGAACTAGAGGGATTGAAAAGCGGGGATTGGATAATCGAAATTGACGGGACCGACACGACAGGAATGATGCTTGACGATGCCGTTAATCGCATACGCGGAGAAAAAGGCACGCAAGTTAAACTTTTAATCATGCGTGAAGATTTCAAAGAGCCGAAAACATTCGTGATCACACGCGACAATATTAAAATTGTGAGCGTGCGTTCAGAGGTAAAAGAAGGCGGAATCGGTTACGTGCAAATTTCTAATTTTAATGCAGATACGGGAGAACGATTTAGAAATGCCGCAGAATCAATGCTTGTGCAAAATGTAAAAGGGTTAGTGCTTGACCTTCGCAATGATCCTGGAGGCTATCTTTCCATGGCGGTAGAAATTGCGAGTTACTGGGTGGATGTGGAGAGCCCCGTGGTACTCGAGCGTTCAGGCGATACGCTCGTGGAAGAATACCGCGCAATAAAAAATCAAGCACTCAAGGGTATACCGACAGTTGTTTTGATAAACCGCGGATCAGCATCTGCTTCAGAGATTGTTGCGGGCGCGTTGCAGGATTATGCATTAGCCACCCTCATAGGCCAGCAATCGTTTGGCAAGGGTTCCATCCAGGAGATGCATGACTTCTCCGATGGATCTGCAGTGAAGCTCACCATTGCGCGATGGTTTACGCCTAAAAACAGGCAGATAGATAAGGAAGGCATTGCGCCAGATGTCGAAGTTGATATAAAGGAAGAGGACATAACTGCAGGCAAGGATCCGCAGTTAGAGAAGGCATTAGAGATTCTTAAATCCCAAGCTCAAAGTTCAAATGCCAAATGAATAGCCAATCAGTGAACAATGACTGAATCGAGTTTCAAATTTTCAATGCTCAATTTTGCAATTTTTAATTAATGATAGAATGCTACAATTTTCAAATTTTGCATCATTGAAAATTATTTGAAAATTGAACATTGGAAATTGAAAATTACTATTGTGATTCATCACATTAGAGATATGCGAGTTCTCTTACAGCAGGACATCCCAAGTTTAGGAAAGGCAGGCGAAGTCAAAGAAGTAAAAGACGGCTACGCACGCAATTATCTCATCCCGCGCAAATTAGCGACATTCCCCACGCAAAGCGCCATTGAGCGGATTCGTCATGATTCCCGCGAAATCACTGAACGCCGCAGAGGAAAGCAGACTGAAATGCAGGATTTGGCATTTACAGTACAGAAAACCATATTGCATTTCAAAAGAAAAGCAACGCCGGACGGACGTCTTTACGGCGGCATCCACCCTGCTGATATACTTAAATCGCTCGATGAATTAGGCATTCAAATACCTCATGAGTCACTCAAGAAGCAAGAACCAATTAAGACGATAGGTGCACATACCATCTCATTGCGCCTTTCGCACGGGATTAACGTTTCGTGTAAGGTAGAAGTAGAAAATGGGTAAGTTATTGCGTTGCATTCTATATACTGTACAGATTTATAAATAAGAATATCAAGTTTATTATATTATGAGCCCTTCTTCCACTAAATATATTTTCGTAGCGGGCGGCGTATGCTCAGGGTTGGGTAAAGGCATTGCCACCGCGTCCATCGGCGCTATCTTGAAAGCGGCAGGCTACCGGGTGAGTGTATTAAAAATTGATCCCTATCTCAATGTGGATCCCGGCACCATGAGCCCTTACCAGCATGGAGAAGTGTTTGTTACCGATGACGGGTATGAAGCGGATTTGGACCTTGGCCATTACGAGCGATTTATCGATGAGCCGCTCTCGAGGGAATCAAATATCACGACAGGCCAGATCTACCAGAAAGTCATCGCAAACGAGCGCCAAGGCGCGTATCTTGGCCGTACCATTCAAGTAATACCGCACATCACGAGCGCCATAAAAGAAAAAATCATCAATACCGCGCATCAGGCAAAAGCGGATTATCTCCTAATCGAAATCGGCGGCACCATCGGCGATATCGAAGGAGAGCCTTACCTTGAAGCTGCACGCCAATTCCATCGCGAAATCGGCCAGGAACATGCAATGTTTGTGCTGATTACTCTTTTGCCATATCTTGAGACGTCGGGTGAGCTCAAGACCAAGCCAACGCAAATGGCAGTACGCGAACTTCATCGCGTCGGCATCCAGCCTGACATTATACTTGCGCGCGCCGACCAAAAAATACCCAAGGACTTATTAGATAAGATTGCATTGTTTTGCGACGTCCCCACGGAAAATGTCATACCCGCACCGACTGTGAAATCCCTCTACGAGATACCGATAAATTTTGAAGGATTCGGCATTTCGCGCATTATTTATGAGCATTTCCACTTACAGGGCAAAAAGCCAAATCTTGAACAATGGAAACAACTGAATCGCAGGATAAAAAACGGCCATGGCCGCAAATTAAAAATCGCTCTGGTGGGGAAATACACTGCCCATGGAGACGCGTATATCAGCGTGCATGAGGCATTAAAGGCAGCAGCAGCTTTCAATCAAGTAAGGCTTATCCTGCAGGATATTGATTCTGAAAAGCTGGAGGAGCGCGACGTTGCGGAATGGAAGCGTTTAAAATCAATGGACGGCATTGTAGTGCCGGGCGGATTTGGGAATCGCGGGATCGAGGGGAAAATCCTCGCGGCGCAATACGCGCGCGAGCAACAAGTGCCGTATTTTGGGTTATGTCTGGGGATGCAGGTGATGTCGATTGATTTCGGAAGGAATTTCTTGAAGACCAAATCGGTTAATTCCACCGAGTTTGATGCGAAAACAGAACATCCAGTGATTCATATCATGCCGGAGCAGCGAAAAAACCTTGCGGAAAAGCATATGGGCGCCAGCATGCGGCTTGGCGCGTATGAATGCGCGCTGGTGAAGGGGACGAGGGCGTATGCAGCTTACGGCGAAAAGGTTCCCCATGCGATACCTACGGTCATGCAAAAGGGCGCTTATGTAATTTCAGAACGCCATCGCCACCGCTATGAATTTAATAATGAATATCGCGCGAAGTTTGAAGAGGCCGGATTTGTTTTTTCCGGCGTTAATCCAGAACGGAATTTAGTCGAGATTGCAGAATTGAAAGACCATCCTTTCATGCTCGGCACCCAATTCCATCCAGAATTCCAATCGCGCCCCTTGCGCCCGCATCCGCTGTTTAGGGAGTTTATTACGGTAGCGAGCAAAGGAATAAAAAAATAGGGATTATTCATCCCTATTTCCACTAAAAGGTTCTATAATTAATTAGTTTTTCCTATTACATCGATTACGGTAATAGTGCGCATAGCGCCTGTAAAAGCAGGTTGCTTTTTTGAACGAAAATGCACGACGCCTTCTCTCATTGCATAAATAGTGTCGTCAGATCCGCGTTTTACTCCCATCCCTAGATGGTATTTTAAACCACGCTGGCGCGCGATAATCATGCCAGGCTTGACGACCTCGCCTCCATACCTCTTTATTCCTAACCGCTGGCCTTGCGAATCGCGGCCATATGATGTTGAGCCGCCTGCTTTTTTATGCGCCATAAATATGTAAATTCGCCCCGTCATCCGACGGGGCGCCCAGTCGAATGACTTGGGCAAAATCCTATGTGAAAGTGTTGGTATTATATAATACCTGGTATTTTTGTCAAATAATCACACACGAATTCTAAGTCAAATGCATATTTTTTCTAAAGACTTCCACAGGGGTTAGGTATGCCAATCTCTTGCGCGGTCTTGTGTTTAGCAGTCGTTCCACGAACCTTGTCACTTGCTCCGTGATATCTG